>JAFSPP010000036.1 GCA_017451425.1 Clostridia bacterium
ACTTCAGACGTTTCAGGAATCGTGTTTTACATATATTTTCAAATCGGCGAGCAGCCTGACAGCAAACGGCGATGTTCCGCCTGCTTGCACTACGTTTGACCGGCAGAAACCGAAGAAAGCGAAAAGGCAGCCTGCTCTTTTATGAGCAAACTGCCTATTCTCGTTCAATTATCATTCGTCGGAGCTTTCACCCCAACATTTGACAAAGAACCTTCTTATTCCCCGAATGCCTCGCGGACGGCTTCAGCGCGCCTCGCGTCGCGGATCTGGCGGTCAAGGCTCTGGCCGTATTCCACATTGAGCGTTGCGGGCTGCATGGTGAAGATGAGTTCGTTTAAGTTCTCATTCTTCACTTTTATTTCGCCCTCCGCAACGCCTATCTTTACGACGGCCATCGCCTCCATGAATTCGCCGAAGGAGATGACGCGCGCGTTTTTCAGCGTGCCGTATGAGCGCCAGAGAATATCCTGGAATTTCAGGTTCTCCATGAGTTCCTTACGAAGCGCCCTCTCCTGCTCGATTACGGAGAGCGAGATTGACTTCAGGTTCTCGATAGCGGCCTGCTCAGATATGCCGAGTGTGACCTGGTTTGAGAGCTGGAAGAGACTGCCGACAGGATTGTCGGCTTCTCCGTATGCTCCTGTCAGCACGAGGCCGAGTTTTGCAACCGTTGCAGAGAGTCTGCCTATCTGGCCGCGCATGGCGAGTGCGGGAAGCTGAAGCGTTACTGAAGCCCGCATCGCCGTACCTATGTTGGTAGGGCACTGGGTAAGATAACCGAGTTTCTTGTCAAAGGCAAACTCCAGTTCCTCGTCGAGGACTGAGTCAAGCGTGTTGCTCAGCTCATAGGCCTTCTCCAGTTCAAGTCCCGGAAGCAGGGCCTGAATCTTCAGGTGGTCCTCCTCACATACCATAATGCTTAAGGACTCGTCCTCCGTCATTATGAGGGTGCGTCCCTCAGCAAAGCTTATGAATTCCGGGCTCACTATTCCCCGCTCCGCGAGTGAAATCTGCAGGTCGCGGCCCACTTCATTCATAGGCGTGGAGACAAATTTGCCCGGGAGTTTCTCATCTAAAACCTCATCGATTTTATCTGCAATCTCATACTTTTCATCGGGTGTGAGCTTTACTGTAAAGTTATATCCCTTTACATTTCTCGCTATCGCCACTTTTGTGCCGATTGCCACATCGTTTTCAGCGCCGGAAAGCAGGTACCATTTTGACATTATTTTGTACCTCCTTCAATGGCGTTTATCTCGTCACGAAGCTTGGCCGCGAGTTCGAAATTCTGCGTATCCACGGCCTCTTTGAGTTCGTTTTTAAGTTTTGTCAGCGTGTCCTCAAGTTTCGGAGACTCGGCAGCCGTTATCTGCGCGACTCCCGATTTTCCAACGTGCGTCGCCCTGCCGTGAATGCGGGACAGCGAGGGCTTCAGTTTCTCGTAGAAGACACCGTAGCAGTCCGCACAGCCCATCATGCCCGTGCGGACAACCTCCTCAAAGCTCGTCCCGCAGGTCGGGCAGCGCTCGCTCCTGTCAACCGTCGGGAGCGCGCGTGTGAACTCCGGGAAGAAATTCTGAAGCATGTTGCTGATGTTAAAACCGAATCCGGAGAACATGTTGGCATAGCCGAGATGCTCCGCACAGTTGTAGCACAGATGAATCTCAGTGGCCTCGCCGTTGACTATTCTTTTTATGTGAGTTGTAGCCTCTGCGCTGCCGCAGTTCTGGCAAAGCATACACATGCCTCCTTCAACCCTTTTATTATCATCCAATCGCGATTTTTCGTCAACACCCTATTGCCGCGGTTGTGAAAATAAAGACAATGTTTAGCCCGCTTTCTTATTGAAATGTAATGTTAAAAAGTGTAATATATCTTGGTAGTTATCGCGCGTATTTATTACTTTATTATTAAGCAGTTGGAGTGAGCATCATGTCTGATAAGAAGAAAAAACTTGTCACGGTCATTGCTGTCATCACTTTGGCTGTTTTGCTTATTGTGGTCGCCATGATTTTAAGAAACAAAAACAAGCTCGAAAACCCCGTCAAAAACACGACCATCGGTATGGGTACCATAGTCGAGCAGACCTTCTTCAGCACTGACAAGGCCGCTGCCAAGAAGGCCGTCACCGACACGACGGATATCATAAACAAGCTGGATGTCTCACGTCTCTCCTGGAGAGAGAAGGGCTCAGATGTCTGGAACATCAACAGCGAGCATTCCGCCTATGTCGACACCTCGACATTTCAGTGTATTGAACAGTGCTTTGACGTCTCCTCAAAATGCAACGGCGTGTTTGATATCACCGTCGGAAAGCTCTCCACCCTGTGGAACATAGGTACGGAGGACGCACGCATACCGAGTGACGAGGAGATTGACGAGGCTCTTCCCACAATAAACTACAAGCGCATAGTCCTTCTCCCCGATGACAAGGGTTCATACCTCATCGAGACGGGCGAGGACCAGATGCTCGATCTCGGCGCCGTCGGCAAGGGACTTGCCTGCGACCGCATCCGTCTCTACCTCGAGACGACTGACATAAAGGGCGCCATCGTCTCAGTCGGCGGTTCGGTACTCGCCTACGGCAAGAACCCCGTCTACAAGGACGGCACCTGGAACATAGGCATCCGCGACCCCTTCATGAACGACGGCAGAATCATGGGCATCTTAAACTGCGAGCCCTGCTGCGTTTCAACTTCCGGTGACTATGAAAAAGTCCTCGAAGCCGACGGAAAGAAGTACCATCACATACTCGACCCGAGAACCGGCTATCCGGCAGTGAGTAACGTCACAAGCGTGACCGTCATAGCTCAATCAGGCACAATAACCGATGCCCTCTCCACCGCCTGTTTCATCCTCGGCTATTCCGACGCATCTCTTGAACTTCTCAAAGAGTATGACGCCGAAGCCATCTTCATAGACAAGGAAGGCAGAGTTTATCTCACACCGGGAGTTGAAGGAAAGCTCACCATCACAAGCGGAGCTTTCACCATAATCAAAGATGAATCTTAAATTTCTGAAAAAGAGCGATGTATTCCTCATCGCGGCACTGCTCATCATCTGCGCCGCTCTGCTTCTGCCGAAGTACTTCAGCAAGTCTGACGCGGCCCTTACGGCAGTGGTTATGGTTGACGGCGAAGTCAAAGACCGCATAGTTTTATCGGAAGTTACTTCCGCATACGAATATACCGTTCCCTGCACCTCACCGGTGAAGCTTTATGTCGCCTCGGACGGTGTGAGTTTCATTTATTCCGAATGCCCGGACAAAGTCTGCATTCACACCGGCAAGCTGACACGCGCCGGCGACACGGCAGCCTGCGTGCCGAATAAGGTCCTGGTTGTGCTGGAAGGCACAAAGGACAGCGGCGCACCTGACGTCATAACTTATTAGGAGAGCTCTATGGGCAAGACAAACATAAATAAAAAAACGTCCTTTGTCGCCCTGCTCGGAGTGCTCGGCGCAGAGGCGCTCGCGCTCTCATTTCTCGAAAACTTCATTCCGGCAGTACCGGGCCTGCCGCCCGGAGCCAAACCCGGATTTGCAAATATTGTCACAATGTTCACCGCAAGCACAATGGGCTTTCTGCCCGCGCTTGCCATAACGGTGCTCAAAAGCCTCTTCGCTTTTGTCACGCGCGGTGCCACGGCCGGCATGATGAGTTTCGCCGGCGGACTGCTCTCGACGATAGTCATGGTCCTTCTTCTTCGTCTGAAGAAGAACCCCTTCGGTATCGTCGGAGTCTCTGTGGCGTCCGCCACGGCGCACAACGCCGGCCAGCTCGCCGTCGCCTGCCTGCTTTCAGGCACGCCTGCCCTCATCGCAGGCTACGGCCCCCTGCTCCTGCTCTTCGCCGTCATTACCGGCGCAGTCACGGGAGTAATCCTGAAGATTGTTCTTCCCGCTCTGGAGAAGCAATCCGCTAAACTCGGTAAATAGTGCAACCGCACTTTTTATAATTTTCCAATCAAATGGCAGCCGCAGTAGTCGCGCGGCATAAGTCCAATGAGGAGTTGAATGAATGGCAAACGAAAAAATCGAAGGCGTACTTAAGCCGGTGATGAAGGGCCACGGCGGCATTCACGTTTCTCACAACAAGAACACGTCGAAATGCGCAATCGTCCGTATGCCCGCTCCCGCTAAGGTTGTCCTTCCGATGCAGCAGCACATCGGTGCTCCTTGCACTCCGACCGTTGCCGTCGGTGACGAGGTCAAGATAGGCCAGGTCATCGGTGACACGGATGCGTTTGTAAGCACACCCGTTCATGCTACTGTCTCCGGTAAGGTTACCGCAGTAGGACCGGTTAAAGTTGCCAACGGCTCAATGGTACAGGCAGTTACCATTGAATCAGACGGAAAGATGGAGCTTTCCGAAGACATCAAGCCACCGAAGATCGACACAAAGGATGACTTCCTTAAGGCTGTTCGTGCTTCAGGACTTGTAGGTCTCGGCGGAGCCGGCTTCCCGACACACGTAAAGCTCGCATTCAAAGAGGATTCAGGCGTTGACACTCTTATCATCAACGCTGCCGAGTGCGAACCTTTCATCACAGTTGACCACAGGGAGTGCATAGACAATTCCTGGGACGTTCTCTCCGGTGTCTACACCGTAAAAGAGATCCTCGGTTTCAAGAATGTCTACATCGCCATTGAAGACAACAAGAGCGATGCATTCACTGAGCTCATGAAAGTTGCGGCGGACAATGCTGATTGGGATGACAGCGTAAAGCTTGTTATGCTCCCGTCACAGTACCCGCAGGGCGCTGAAAAAGTGCTCATCCAGTCAGTCACGGGTCGTCAGGTACCTCCCGGAAAGCTTCCTTCGGATGTAGGCGTTGTTGTTATGAACGTCCAGTCCATCTCTTTCCTCGGCCGTTACCTCAAGACCGGTAAACCGCTGGTTTCCCGCTCACTGACAGTCGACGGTTCGGCAATAGCTGAGCCGAAGAACATCAGAGTGCCCATCGGCACACTCATCTCCGACATCGTCGAGTTCTGCGGCGGCTTCAAAGCCGAACCGTACAAGGTAATCGGCGGCGGCCCGATGATGGGTATGGCACTCTATGACATCAACGTACCGCTTCTTAAGAACAACAACGCGGTTCTCGCATTCTCAGCTGACACCATCAAGGTTAAGCCCGAGCGTGCCTGCATCCGCTGCGGACGCTGCGTACAGGCCTGCCCGATGAGCCTCATGCCCACAAAGATTGAGACACGCGCTCATCTCAAGGACGTAGAGGGCTGCCAGGCCGCCGGCGCCATGACTTGTATGGAATGCGGTTCCTGCGCTTTCGCATGTCCGTCAGGCAGACCGCTTGTTCAGTACATGCGTCTTGCGAAGGCAGTAATCAGAGAAGGGAGTGCTAAATAATGGAACTTAATAATAAGCTTACCGTTTCGGCATCCCCTCATGTAAAGTCTGCCGAAACCACCACGGGCATCATGCTCGATGTTATCATCGCGCTCCTTCCCGCAGGTGTTGCATCAGTATTCGTATTCGGTATCCGTGCGCTCCTTATAATTGCCGTTTCGGTAATCTCCTGCGTACTTGCCGAATTCCTCTCACGTAAAGCCATGAAGCGCGAGCAGACAATCGGCGACCTTTCAGCCGTTGTCACGGGTCTTCTCCTGGCCTACAACCTTCCGTCAACAATACCTATCTGGCAGGTAGTATTCGGCTCTATAGTCGCTATCGTAGTCGTAAAGCAGATGTTCGGCGGCATAGGCCAGAACTTCGTAAACCCCGCGCTCCTTGCACGTATCGTTTTAATCTCCGCGTTCCCCGCCCGCATGTCAGCAGGCGCGTTCGTCGGAACAAACGTAGTAGGCTGGGATGTTGACGGCGTAACAGGTGCCACCCCCATGGGTCTCATCTCTCTCGCTGACGGCATCAAGGACGGAGCTCCTTCACTCATGCACCTCTTCATAGGTACAACCTCAGGCTGTATCGGTGAAGTTTCCGCACTGGCGCTTCTCCTCGGCGGAATTTACCTTATCATCCGTAAGGTAATCTCCCCCATCATCCCCTGCGTATACATCGGCACAGTCGCCATCATCATGCTCATAGCTTTCGGCGATGTAAACGCCATGCTCTATGAAGTACTCGGCGGCGGCCTTATGATCGGTGCCATCTTCATGGCAACTGACTACACGACAAGCCCCATCACGGACAAGGGCAAGGTTATCTATGCTCTCGGATGTGCGCTTATCACCTGCCTTATCAGACTCTTCGGCAGCCTTCCGGAAGGCGTTTCGTTCTCAATCATCATAATGAACATCCTTGTTCCTCACATTGAGAACGCCACAAAGCCCACCATCTTCGGAACTGTTAAAGAGAAGAAGAGCAAGAAGGAGGTGGCTGAATAATGAAAAAGATGAATGCAAAAGATATTCTCATCCCCGCAGTATCACTCTTCATTATCTGCGTAGTTGCAACAGCCTTCCTCGCTCTTATTAACAGCATTACCAAAGATAAGATCAAGGCAAACACACTCGCAAAAGCTGCTGAGTCAAGACAAACAGTACTTGCTGAAGCCAAGGACTTCAAGGAAGTCGACAAGGACAACGACGGCACGGTAGATTACTACGAAGGCGTCGATGCCACTGGCAATGTAGTAGGTTATGTCTTTGACTGCACAGGCGAAGACAAAGGTTACGGCGGTGACGTATCCGTCACAGTCGGTATAGACACAGAAGGAAAGATCACAGGCATCCAGCCCGACGATGTTTCCAACGAGACTCCGGGTCTCGGCCAGAACTCAAACAAGAGCGCATGGAAAGCTCAGTTTGTCGGCGAGTCCGGTGACCTCACAGTCGTAAAGAGCGACAAAGCCGCTCAGGACGACACAACTGATGGTAAGATCAACGCCATCACAAGTGCTACGATTACATCAAAAGCTGTAACAAGCTCAGTAAACGAAGCTCTTGATATGTATGACGAGATAGGAGGCGGAAAATAATGGCTGAAAAGAAAACTTTAGGCCAGGAATTCTCCAAAGGCCTCATCAAGGAGAACCCGGTTCTCCGTCTCGTACTCGGTACCTGCCCTACCCTCGCAGTTTCAACCTCAATTGAAAACGCCATCGGTATGGGTATTGCCGCAACGATAGTTCTCATCTGCTCGAACATCGTTATTTCCGCACTGAGAAAGGTAATCCCCAACAAGGTTCGTATCCCTTGCTACATCGTTGTTATCGCAGCGTTCGTTACAATCGTACAGCTTGTTGTAAAAGCTTTCGCTCCGTCACTCGACGAAGCCCTCGGCATCTACCTTCCTCTTATCGTTGTTAACTGTATCATCCTCGGCCGTGCAGAAGGCTTCGCCAACAAAAACGGCGTTGTTGCTTCCGCAGTTGACGGTATCGGCATGGGTGTAGGTTTCACAATCGCTCTTACACTTATGGCTGCCATCCGTGAGTTCTTCGGTTCAGGTAACCTTACTCTGAAAGTTATCGGTTACGGTACAACTCTCCAGGATGTATTCAAACTCGGTGAGACTGATATCCTCACGGCCATTGGCCTTGAGCCGATTCTCATCTTCATTCTTGCTCCCGGCGGTTTCTTCACCTTCGGTCTCCTCATGGCTTGTGCAAACAGGATTGCAGAGTCCAAGGGCAAACCCAAGGCAGAGCTCAAGAGCTGCGAAGATTGCCCTATGGCAGCTTCCTGCTCCCTCAAAGCTGACGGAAAGGAGTGTGCTGAATAATGACAATTACAGGTTTAGTCGCCATTTTGCTCGCAGCTATCACTACCAATAACTTCGTTCTTTCCAAGTTCCTTGGTATCTGTCCTTTCCTCGGCGTTTCCAAGAAGACCGATACGGCTCTCGGTATGTCCGCTGCAGTTATCTTCGTAATGGTACTTGCAGCCGCGGTTACATACCCGCTTAACGTCCTTCTTGAAAACCACGATATGGCCTATCTTCAGACTATCGTCCAGATCCTCGTTATCGCATCTCTCGTACAGTTTGTTGAGATCGTTTTGAAGAAGTATATTCCGGCTCTCTACAATTCGCTCGGTATCTACCTTCCCCTCATCACGACAAACTGCGCCGTTTTGGGTGTTGTACAGCTCAACGTACAGAGCGGATACGGCTTTGTTGCTTCTGTTGTCAACGCACTCGGCGGCGGACTCGGTTTCATGGTTGCAATGCTCATGTTCTCCGGTGTCCGTGAGAGACTTGAAGGCAATGACTATCCCAAGTTCTGGGACGGTCTTCCCATAACACTCGTTGCTGCCGCTATAACAGCCTGCTCCTTCCTCGGATTCACAGGTCTTGTTGAAGGCATCTTCGGAGCATAAGAAAGGAAGGTAATGTAATATGTCACCAATTCTTTTGGCCGTAATTATCGTTGCCGTCATCGGTCTTGTGCTCGGTCTCGTACTTGCTATCGCATCCATCATCATGGCTGTACCGGTAGATGAAAAAGCGGAAGCAATCCAGGAAGTCCTTGCCGGAGCAAACTGCGGCGCCTGCGGATATTCAGGCTGCGCAGGTTATGCTTCCGCCCTCTCACAGGGCGAGTGCACGGACTGCACACTCTGCTCACCCGGCGGTGCCGACTGCGCTGCTGCAGTCGCCGAGATTCTCGGTGTCGCCGCAGGTGAAGTAAAACCCATGACCGCAGTTGTCATGTGCCACGGCACACCCGACAAGTGCGGTGACGCAATGAACTACCGCGGCGACATGAGCTGTAAGACTGCAGCTCAGCTGTTCGGCGGACCGAAAGCCTGCAACTACGGTTGTCTCGGTCTCGGTGACTGCGTAAAGGCCTGCCCTTACGGAGCCCTCGACCTCGTTGACGGTATCGCTGTTGTCAACCCGCTCGCATGCAAAGCTTGTAAGATATGCATTAACACATGCCCGAAGGGCATTATCGACCTTGTACCTCTCTATGAGCAGAAGGCAATCAACTTCTGCATGAACAAGGACAAGGGTAACCTCACAAGCAAGCAGTGCACGGTCGGCTGTATCGGTTGTATGAAGTGCGTCAAGGCATGCCCTTCAGAAGCGATCAAAGTCGAGAACAACAACGCAACTGTCGACACCGAAAAGTGCATAGGCTGCGGCGCCTGCGTAGAAGGCTGCCCGAAGAAGTGCCTCGAACTTGTCGCATACGGCTGCGCCAAATAATTCATTCAACAAATATGCCCGCCGGGTTTCCCCGGCGGGCCTTTGTTTTTGCTTATTCAAAATTGATAAGTCCGTATGTAATCAGTTCTGCTGAAGTATAAAACTTAATTACTTCAGATTGCAATAAATAATATTCAATCAGAGATTTCGATATCTCATCATCCAAATCTACATTATTCTTACTGCAAAAATCTTGATATTTTTTACTGTCAATATGAATGTCATTGTGTTTTGCAAGAGCCCCTATAACCAAAGCAGTTTTAATCTCTCTATTTGCAGATTGAGAACAATTAAAGAAAAAGACAGATTCTTCCTCGCCCAATATATCAGAATAATATTCTTCAACTGTAAGACCGAATGATTCCGCCGTATCCGCATTGTTCTTTACAACTTGCCTTGTGTAGTTTTTTAAATCTTCATAAGCTATGTTGAATTCACAGTGTTCTGTTGCAAAATCAAGAAATTCGCTGCAAATCTTTGTTGTTTCTTCAAAGTAGTATTCTCCGATTTTTTGACCGAAAAGATGATTATAAAAATCAAGAAGTGAATCAAATCCGTTATCCGAAAGGGATTTTTTCGTGTCGCTTTTCTCCGTAAGATCAAAAATATCCAAAATCTTAATCTCCATAGACGTGTGCTTCGGTATTCCGAAAAAATCCCTCAGTTCCGTATTCGGAGTAATTTTAATTGTCTCTCCTTTTCTTTTCGACAAAGCCTTCTGCTCCAACAGTTTAAGATTTCCCGACCCGACAAGTATTTTACCATTCTTATCATAAACACAACTTCCCGCTTCATCTTTTACTTTACAATTGAAAAGTATCATACTTCCTTTTTTAACATATTCATCATCACTGCTGTTAAAATAGTAAAACACATCCAAAATTTCGTCTATAGACGACGAAACATATGTATAATCGAGGGTCCGTTCAGGAATCTCATACTTATCTATTGCTTGATAGTCAATACTCATAAGATAGCTATCTGTTACATTGAGTGTCTTAAGATAAGAACGTGCTACATCATCAATTTCAAGATCATCTGCACCATTCCCATTATAACAACCACCAAGAGATAAAACCATCAAAGCCGACAATAAAAAGGCAAGTATTTGTTTCATGACAGTTAATAGGCCTCCGCGCCAAATACAGATCTTATATTGCTTGCTTTAATAAAAACAGTTTTTTCGTTAACTTTTCCCTTTAAAACTCCTACTGCTTTTCCGGTTGTTGTTCCGGAACTAACGATGTATGTAACCGATCCGCTATCACCACTACTCGACATATTTCTATCCGCTTGTATTAAGCCGTAAAAATATGTACCGTCATACCATGCCGAAAGACTTGTATTCGAAACATAACCATGTGTCAAATAGGTAGCCTTTCCTGATTTATATATGCTTGCACCATTAGAAACCAAAGTCTGCGTTCCGTCCAGGAGGGTTCCATACTGTGTAGAACCCTGAGAACTGGTATAGTAAATGTAATTGCTTCTTGTATAATTACCATTGGTTATATTGAAAAACGACACATCTACACTGCCTCCATACGAACGGTTGATAATACTTCCCAATTTATAAGCAGAATTAGAACTGTTCGTTATGTAAACGTTCTCTCCAACGCTTGTTCCATGGCCAGCAGTTACGAATCCATAATATGTTGTGTTATTATACGGATATTTTGCGCGATAACCTGTGCTTAAACCACTGAAATTTCCCGCACCGGGATGATACACAAATATCCCTCTTCCCGGGCGCCATGCTTCAGTTTCTTCAACTACCTGATCATCTTCCAAAACATAAAAAGTTATAACCTCATCCTCTGAAATACTCTTACTAAATGTACTAATCGCAGAAAAATACTCATTGAGAATCATCTTCTCAAAAGAAGTCATCTTTGTTTCAAAAGTTCCTA
This sequence comes from Clostridia bacterium, assembly GCA_017451425.1. Taxonomy (GTDB): domain Bacteria; phylum Bacillota; class Clostridia; order Oscillospirales; family Acutalibacteraceae; genus UBA1227. The sequence goes on from JAFSPP010000036.1 coordinate 11,042, forward strand.
ATTCTTTTAAGTTGTTCGTCCGGTATTTATCAACAATATCTGACATACCGGCCATCATCCTGAATGCCACTGAAACAGTGTTGTTATCGCTATTATAAATAGTTTTCGGTTGAAGCTTAATTAATTCTTTACTATTCTCATCTGAAATTGTCCCTTCAGCGACACTTTGCTGTAACGAGAAGATTTTTTCATCGATTTTCTCCAATTTACTTTGCCCCTCGTAATATGAACCTGTTCCCTTTGAAAATACTATGTCATTGTTCTTAAAATTTGAATTGATAAAAGACTTACAAGAGCCATTATCACAATTAAGCATTACAACCAAATACCCATCATCATTAACATATGCGCCCGCAAAATCTTCACGAAGCTCATCCTGGTGTTCATATATGTGTTCAATAATTGCGTTGTATGTCTCTGTTGATTCATAATTATGCCTTTGAAATTCATCGGTTGGACCAATCTCAGAAACAGTTCCTTGATTATCATAATATGTTTGAATTTCCTCGGCACATTTCATGATATCATATTCATCATCCGCACCGGCAGCATCAATGATTAACGGTTGTAAAGATAATAACAGGACAACGCTCATGACCAAACTTGTAAATCTCTTATTCATATTTAACCCTCCTTTTCATAAAATCTGTTTAAACGACTCTTAAATCGGGTTTTGCCACTTCTGTTAATGTTCACCTCCTTTTATCTAAAGTACCCTTCATAGTATTAGTACGAAAATAAGATGAAAATATTACATTATTTTTGACCTTTTTCTGATTCTTTTCACAACGACGTTTTATACATTGATTGAAAAGCCGTAAGTACGTCATTTACTGCTACATTGTTAAAATAGTGAACAATTTTTAATGTGTTCACTTTATTTTAACAAAAAAGTTTGTTATAATTTTGTCAATCCCGTTGACAGAGGTGTACCGTAAAGCTATAATATTCCTCGAAACTTTATAATCTTCGGAGGACGAAACAATGGCAAGAGTTTACAATTTTTCAGCGGGTCCTTCCATGCTACCCGAGTCAGTCTTAAACAGAGCTGCAGACGAGATGCTCGACTACAACGGCACAGGCGAATCGGTCATGGAGATGTCACACCGCAGCAAAGAATACGATGCGATTATCAAGAACGCGGAAGCCCTCTTCCGTGAGCTTATGAATATACCGGACAACTACAAAGTCCTCTTCCTTCAGGGCGGCGCATCAACACAGTTTGCCGCCATCCCGCTCAACTTCATGAACGGTTCGGGCAAGGCCGACTATGTTGTCTCAGGTCAGTGGTCAAACAAGGCCATGAAAGAAGCTCAGAAGTACGGCGACGTAAAAGTCGTCGCCTCCTCAAAGGAGCAGAACTTCTCATGTGTGCCTGACGTTCCGAAGTCAGAACTTCGTCCTGACGCGGACTATGTCTATGTCTGCTTAAACGAGACCGTACACGGCAACCTCATGAGAACCCTTCCGGATGTCGGAGACGTACCGCTCATCGCGGACATCTCATCCTGCTTCCTCTCGGAGCCCCTCGACATCACGAAGTTCGGCATGGTATTCGGCGGCGCTCAGAAGAACATCGCTCCCGCCGGCCTCACCATCTGTATTATCCGTGAGGACCTCCTCGGCAACGCCAGAGAGGACACTCCCACAATGCTCGACTACAAGATCATGGCGGACAACGACTCCCTCTACAACACACCGCCCTGCTATAACATATACATTTGTATGCTCGTCCTCGAGTGGATAAAAAAACTCGGCGGACTTGAGAAGATGAAGCAGCACAATGAGGCAAAGGCCAAGATCCTCTATAACTTCCTCGACGAGTCAGAGATGTTCAAAGGCACTGTCGTGAAGAAGGACCGCTCACTCATGAACGTCCCCTTCGTAACGGACAGCGAGGAACTCAATGCCGAGTTCATCAAGGCCTGCACCGAAAACGGCTTCATCAACATCAAGGGCCACCGCTCAGTAGGCGGCATGCGCGCCTCCATCTACAATGCAATGCCCATTGAAGGCGTTGAGAAACTCGTGGATTTCATGCGAGAGTTTGAACTCGAGCACAAGGAAGCAAAATAAGAGGTAACAAAAAATGTATAAAATACTTACTTTAAATAAGATCTCACCTTACGGTCTCGACAACTTCGACCGCAAGACATACACATACGGCACGGAGATGGATAATCCGGACGCTATAATCGTCCGCTCCGCAAAGATGCATGACATGGAGTTCTCACCGAACACGGTCGCCATAGCGCGCGCCGGCGCAGGCGTAAACAATATCCCGATTGAGCGCTGCGCCGAACAGGGTATTGTTGTCTTCAACACGCCCGGCGCGAATGCAAACGCGGTAAAGGAACTCACTATCTGCGGTCTCTTCCTCGCGAGCCGCAAGGTCATTGCCGCAACCGAGTTTGCAAAGGGCCTCAAGGACACTCCCGATGAGGATGTCGCAAAGCAGGCCGAAAACGGCAAGGGCGCCTTCGCAGGCCCTGAGATCAAGGGCAAGAAGCTCGGCGTCATAGGCCTCGGTGCCATAGGCGTTCTCGTTGCGAACGCAGCGAAGAACCTCGGCATGGAAGTCTACGGCTACGACCCCTACCTCTCGGTAGACGCGGCCTGGAGCCTCTCACACTCAGTCCACCATGCGAAATCAACGCAGGAGATTTTTGCGACGTGTGACTACATCACCATACATGTACCGCTCAACAACGAGACACGTGACCTCATCAACGACTCGTCCATCGCCGGCATGAAAGACGGTGTGCGCATCCTGAACTTCTCGCGCGGCGAGCTCGTCAACACCGATGACATAATCGAGGCCCTCGGCACGGGTAAAGTGGCCGCCTACGTCACCGACTTCATCAATGAGAAACTCATCGGTGTACCCGGCGTAGTCGCCATACCGCACCTCGGTGCCTCAACTCCCGAGTCCGAGGACAACTGTGCGAGAATGGCCGCCATCGAGCTCGTAAACTATCTCGAAAACGGCAATATCAGAAACTCGGTCAACATGCCCAATTCGGTCATGGACAGAAACACCGCTTTCCGCGTATGTATCATCCACAAGAACATCCCGAATATGCTGACCCAGATAACAACGGTATTTACAAACGCAAACATAAACATCGTCGACCTCTCCAACCGTTCAAAGGGCGACTATGCCTACACGATGATAGACATCGACGAATATGTTCACACCGAACTCGTGGAGCAGATAAAGGCTATTGACGGAGTAATCCGTATAAGAGTCATAAAATAATTCAAAGGAGAAAGAATAATGAGTTCATTCAAGGATCTTCGAATCGTAGACAATTTCTACCAAACATCGCTCTTTTTCCCCATGCCTACGGTTTGTATCTCAACCATCAACCCCGACGGCAGCACAAACATCGGCTCATACTCACTCGTTTTCCCGTACTATGTAGCCGGTCGTGACTACTATGCCATGGTACTCAACTGCCGTAACAACTCGAACACATGCCAGAACATCCTTCGCACGAAGAAGCTTGCCATCAACTTCATCCCCGATGACAAGAAGTACTTCAAAGAGGCCGTCCGTCTCGGATTCCCCGGCCCTTCCGAAGACAAGATGCCTGACGCATGGTTCAAAATGGAGAAGGGTCTTGCAGACCCCTCAGACAAGGAGCGTCCTCCGGTAATGAAGGATGCCTTCCAGGTTATTGAATGCACATGGGATGACAGCCTTGAAGACGGCGGCAAATGGAAGGCCGGCGAGATGGACGGCTACGAAGGCCCCTACAACAACTTCAACGGCATCACCTCCAAGTTCGGTGCAACCTTCATCCTGAAGATCGACAAGATTCTCATGAAGGAGAAGTACTACGATGCTATCGTCAACGGCGTTGAAGCAGGCGACTTCCCGCCCGTACCCGTTGACTACGGCTACCGTGATTCCAAGAACTTCTGGTATACACCTTTCCCGAAGTTCAAGAAGCCTCACGCTGAGCCCATCCCGGCAGCAAAGGAAGTTGACCTCGCGTCCCTCCGCTATGCTGCAGACCGCTGCGACGACAAGATCAAATTCACCGACGCAGCCCTTGCCAACTTCGTCAAGGTCCCGAGACCCTTCCTCAAGACAGTCCTCATGGGCTGCGTTGACTGGGCAAAGGAAAACGGCGTAGAACTCATCGACGATGAACACGTAAAGATCATCAACGACAAGCGCAACGCCGAGAAGCAGGCAAAGAAAAAGAAATAAGCAAAACAAAAAGCCGCAGGCTCCTGCCTGCGGCTCTTTTTTTTATTCGGGGGCGTATTCCAGTATGTCGCCCGGCTGACATTTCAGCGCCTCACAGAGGGCCTCGAGTGTCGAAAACCTGATGGCACTTACGTGTCCGTTTTTAAGTTTGGAGAGGTTTACGTTTGCTACGCCTACCTGTTCCGAAAGATCGTTGAGGCTTATCTTGCGATCAGCCATGACTCTGTCGAGTCTGAGTATGATTTTTCCTATGGTATCACCTCTTAAAGGGTCTCGTCAGCTTCCTGCTGGAGTTCTGCGCCATACTTGAAGATCATTACAAGTACGTAGACTACTGCTACAAGAAGCACTACGCCGAAGTCGATGTTGAAGTCAAACATGTTTCCGCTGTTGAATGATTCCCAGAAGCCCTTGGTAATCATTGAGAGGATTGCAACCGGAACAAGTGAATTCGCAAATGTTGTCATGCGCTTGATAACGTCCTCAGCGAAAGGAGTCTCACATGTACTCATGATCTTCATAAGATTTCTGAACATAAAGAGTGCAAAGATAATGCTGGCGATGTAGACCAGTGTAAGCACAAGGTTGCCTATGAGATTCTTAGTTGTAAGAGTAATCTCGTTTGTCTTTGCGTTTACCGAGTAGCCGTTATCAATCTGAGTTACGGTAATCTCAGAGATGTCCTCATCATTAACCTTGATTGTCTGACCGTCATATTTTGCGAGGTCCTCAATGTTTTCAAGATCTCCGACTGACATATAGTTCTTGAGCTTGTCAAAGATGTTGCCGTTTGAAGTTACATCAAAGTTTGTCTGAACCTTTACGTTTACTTCCTGCTTGGAAACCGCGATTGCTGCCGCTGTGCCGATGGCCGTCATTACAAATGCGCTTATGGCAATTATGATAAGGAATATTGTAATGTAGCGGCCGAACTTGCCTGCTGTGTTGATGTTCCTGATTCTTGAGTTATTCATTTTCTTTTCCTTCGAAAAATTAATTTTTTAACGATAGTCGTTAACTGATTACGAGTTCATTCTACCACAACTTTTATCTTTGTCAACACTTTTTTAACGAAAAACATTAAAAATTTTATTTTCGCATAAAAATAGCCTCCTACCCGGGGAGAAGGCCTGTATTCTGATTATGTATTTTATTTAATTATAGTCTCTGACAGGGCAACTAAAAGCGGCAGCGTCAGAAGAGAGAGCAATGTCGAGACGGACATAAGGCGGGCGCCGAGTTCGGCGTCCTTATTGTAAAGGGTCGCGAACATTGCCGTATTTGCCGCTGTGGGCGCCGCTGCCGCGATTGTGCACACGACAGCCACTACCGGATCAACTTTGGCAAAATACATCATACCGAGCGCCGCAGCGGGTATAAGAAAAAGTTTATAAAATGCTATAAGATACTGCTTCTTATCGGACAGCATTGTCTTAATGCTTAAATTACCTAAATAATAACCGATAACAATCATCGGAAGAGGAGTGTTCAGCGCCGCGAGATACTCAATGGGAGTACCTATAATCTCAGGCAGTTTAATGTGAGCAAAGAAAATAATGAGGCCGAGCGCCGTTCCGATTACTCCGGGATTGATTATGGCGGTCTTTACATTTATCTCATTTTTGTTGCCGCTCATGAGCCATATGCCGTAGGTCCAGGCGAAGAGATTGAACACGGCTATGTACATTGCGCCGTAGAATACGCCTGTCGGACCGAGCACGGCATACTCGAGCGGCAGTGCCATGAAGCCGCAGTTTCCGAATACCACCGCGTATCTGTAAATACGTTCCCTCTCCGCATCCTTGTCCTTAACACACAGATGAGCAAAGGCGATTGAGACTGCAAATGTAAGAGCTGCGACAAGGGCGGTAATGAAGAGACCCGGTATAAGTTCCGGATCCGATTCCGTGGCAAACGAGTTGATGATTACGCAGGGTGTGACGAAATAGAGCACAATATTCGTTATGCTCTTAACCGACTTCGCATCGAGCCAGTGAACCTTATTGCAGATGACGCCGAGCGCCATAAGTATAAACAATATGAGGACCTGTCGTCCTACAATCAAGAGATTGGAAAGCAAGAAATACACCGCCTTTATGCGGATTATTTTAACACCTAAACTCCTTGCAAACAAGAAAAAGTTCTTTTATAATTATAATGTTAGTTAAAATTTTAACCCGAGGGAGAGAAATCTATGAAGAAAAGCAATCAGAAAATCACAGCAATCCTGCTGGCGATTGTAATGATGTTTACACTCTCCGGCTGTACAATAGTCGACATCGACTTCATGAAATACGGCTGGGACGGTATCGTAAACGGCATCGTTGTATGGATTAATCCGAACAGACAGGCTCAGCCTGCGGACGAAGGCACTCAGCCGGCAGACAATGCCGACGCGGCTGACGAAGAAGATGCCGAAGCAGCTGACGAAGAAGACGCTGACGCTTCCGACAACGAGAAGGACAGCAAGGGCAAGGATTCCGGCAAGTCAAACTCCGGTTCCAAGTCAAACAGCGGTTCCTCCAATTCCGGCTCAAAGGGCGGCTCCTCAAGTTCCAACTCAAACAGCAACTCCCAGGGCGGTAATGCTTCCCAGGGCGGCAGCAGCTCACAGGGTGGAAACAGTGGCGGAAACAACGGTGGCAACAGCGGCGGTAACAGCGGCGGCAACAGCGGCGGCAACGACAGCACACCCGCAGCCATGACACAGTCTGAGATTCTCAATCTCTACAAGACCGCAGCCAACCAGGTTAAGAATATGTCTTCGGGCGTTTCCGTAACCTTCATTGACGAGACCTACAACCAGGTAGGCTCAGGCGATCCCCCGGCACTTGTAAAGACCTTCTTCCCTACCGGCACAAAGGCCAAGAACAAGACCTACAACAAGCAGTCTGATATCCAGAAGAACTTTGTTGTTGAGAAGGAATCCTATGTCTGCGCTCTTACAGATGCTGACATCATATCTGCCACAATCACTGAAAGCGGCAGCAACAAGATCATCACCATCCGCGTAAAAGACGACACAAACGATTCCCAGAACTACTCCAACAAGGCTATCTCCTCATCAGCACTCGCAAGTGTTGCAGGAACATTCACAGGCGGCATGACAATCAAGTGCTCCAATGTTTCAGTAAAAGCCACACTCGACTCAAGCAACAGACTTGTAGCTCTTACAACAAACGGTCAGTACAACTTCGCAAAGGGCAGCGATGCCTTCAGCATGAGCCAGGTACAGAACTGGTCCATCAGCTACTGATAAACAAAACAAACCCCTTCAGGCAAAACCTGAAGGGGTTTTATTTTTTTACGGTGCTGCCGTTGTTGTCTCCGGAGGAGATGTGGGCGGCTCTGTAGGAGGTTCAGTCGGAGGCTCGGTCGGAGCCTGTGTAGGCTGAGTAGGAGCCTGTGTGGGACTCGTG
>JAFSPP010000037.1 GCA_017451425.1 Clostridia bacterium
TTAAGTCTATGTGCTTCATCAACAATAAGGCAGTCAAAGAAGTTTGGCTTGCAACCTACATATGAACCGGAACCTTTAAACAAGGTCTTCATATATGTCATTTTCGCTTTGCCTTGTTTAAGCATCTCAAAGTATACGTTCCTGGGTGCAGCATTCTTTGTGACATAGTTTACAAGCATTCCTTGTTCAGTAATTAGGTCGCAAAGAAGTTGTATGGCAACAACACTCTTACCAGTTCCCGGTCCACCCTCAACAATGATTGTATATTTTTGATCAGTTTCATTAGCCTTCTTTATGAGGCTCTTTACAGCTTCGTAAACGACCTTTTGCTCATCAATCATGATGAATTCCTGGTTGCCGTTAATCATTGAGACAAGGGCATCCTGAAGAGCTTTAGAAGGTCTTATCTTTCCGTTATCAATTTTGAAAAGCAAATCCGCCTTAGAGGACTTACAAACAAAATGGGAAATAAAATCCCTAAGCTCTTTTTCCTGATGTTTAATGAATAGGGGAGCGAGATCAATAATTTCACCATAAATAGGAGCGGTAAGTTCATCTAAAGCAGACTTTTTATAATTATGCAGATAAGCGCAAGGGTGCAGTACGATGTTTTCGTCCTGCACTGTCGCATTGAAGTTTTCAATGGTTTTGGCATATGAATATGCTTGATAAGATGGATGTGCAACTGCGCGTACCATTCCGGCAACATAGGTTGACACAATGCCATCAGAAGATGTTTTATGTGCGTCTTCCCATTGCTTAAGTTCTACGATGACAACGTTATCTTCATCGTTTTCATTTGCTCCGGCAATAATAAAGTCAACACGTTTTGATGTTTGGGGAATCTGGTACTCAACAGCAACTTGCAAGTCGGAAGGAAAGCGAGCATCGTCAAGAACGACCTGCATTTCTTTTAGTGAGTTTTCCCATGCACGGAACTCGCGGTCATTATCATTGAAAATGCCGTGTTTAAAAAACTCGTTCTGAACTTTTCTTGCTAAAGTATCATTTTGCACATCTGCGTCAAACTGTGCTTTTGTACCTGAATAAATAAGCATTAATTACCACCTGTTCACGAAGTATGACAATATTATACCCTTATAATTGCCGTTCGTACAGATTATAATGACCATTCGTCCTGTTTTTGGGACTGCTGCATAGACTGTTTTTTTATTTTAATTATAATAAGAGTGGGATTTAAAAATGACATCAAGACAATGGAATTTAATGACTCGAATGGTCAATGAAAACACTTCGAGAAGTGAAGTTGAAAAGCATTTTACAGAAGAAGAAATGGAAATATATGATCGGTCGAGGGCTAAATTACTAGAATTAAGAAAGGATTACCCTGGCTTTTGTTACTGGCCGGTTGAAACAGATTGGTAGTTAAGGAAAGGAGAATAGTTATGGGACTGTTTAGTATTGATGACAAGAAGAGTAAGGATAAGGGTAAGGCTGTGAAGAAGGGTAAGAGCAGGGAAAGGATTGCTGCAGAGGAGTCTGCAAAGGCTTTTGGTTTCTTTACTGCCCTGATGGATGAGATTGATGAGGAAGAGGAAGAAGGAGAAGACATAGACTGAAATACCCACCCTTTTGGGCGGGTATTGTTGTTTATTTTGGGTGTTTGTGGTAAGGTGAGAGTGTTAGATTCTACATCGCATAGGTTCTGTAAAGTGTTTTTGCTTTACAATGGCAAAGGGAAGTGATTATATGAGCTTTGAGGAGAAGGCAAGAGCATGGCATGGCAGAGGTTTGAACTGCGGTATGTCTGTTTATTCTGCATTTGCGGAGGAACTTGGTATTTCGGCTGATGAAGCTAAGAGTATGGCGCCGAGGCCAAGGGACGAGGGCGGTAAATGCGGTGCGTACCTTGCAGGTAAGAAGGTGTTGTCTTCTTTGAACCCTTCGGCTGTGGAGGAATTTGAAAAAAGATTCGTTGAACTTAACGGTTCGTGCGAGTGCGCGGTTTTGCGTGCAAGGCGCGCCGAGCTTAAGAAAACCTGTGATGACTTTGTAGGTGATGCGGCAAGGCTTGTTGAAGAGGTGTTGAAATGATTAAGCATATTGTTTGTTTTAAGCTGAAGGATAATTCTCCGGAGGAGGTTGCTAAGGCTGCTTCTGTACTCAGGTCTATGGAGGGCAATGTGCCGCTTTTGCGGAGCATTGAGGTTGGGTGTGACTTCTTGCACTCGCCCAGGTCATATGACATTATTCTGCAGGTGTTACTTGACTCTGCTTCGGACCTCGCCGCCTACCAGGAAGATGAGTACCACTGCTCGGTTGTAAAGGAGCACATGCATAAGGTGGCTGAGTCATCTGTTGCAATAGATTACGAGATATGACGAAGATACTGTTTGTGTGCCATGGCAATATTTGCAGGAGTGCCATGGCGGAGTTTGTGATGAAGGATATTGTCCGGCGGGACGGCAGGGAGGCCGAGTTTGAAATAGCCTCCGCTGCTACCAGCACGGAGGAGATCGCCAACCCGGTGTACCCGCCGGTAAGAAGGCTTCTGGCGGAGCACGGGCTTTCCTGTTCAGGAAAGACGGCAAGACAGATTACCCGTGAGGACTATGACTATTATGATTTGATTATTTGTATGGATCATAATAATCTTCGGAACCTTCGGTATATTATTCCTTCTGACCCAAAGGGGAAGATAAGGCTATTGCTTCCGCGTGACGTCGCGGACCCCTGGTATACCCGTGACTTTGAAGCAACCTGGGACGATGTCACTGAAGGGTGTGAAGATCTTTACAGAGAGTTGATTAAATAGAAGCTTCGGCGGGCACAAAAAGGAGCAGAGACTTTGGTCTCTGCTCCTTTTTTTGCAGTGCTTGCACAGCTGACAACTCTGTTGTCGTGCCCGCCGGTGCCTTTGGTGACACGGTATTATTTGAGCGGCACTACTGCAAGTGTTTTGCCAAGCGGCGCCAATACTTTCAGTATGGTGTCAAGTTGGGGATTTGTTTTTCCGGCTTCCATACGGGCTATAATCGGTTGCTTTACACCACTTAGCTCTTCTAATTTTATTTCAAAATATAGTGTTACACAGAACAATAGTAAGGCGACAAATTGCGTAGGAACGAAGTTAGTACTTGACATAAGAACAAAAGTTTGGTATACTGTTTATAGTGTAGGAATTGTTTTGATTGGGTGAATATATGATACTAGGAAGGAAGTATGATACTATGAGTGAAAGCACTAATGATAATATGTTGGATGTCGTTAAGCAAGAAACAATTGACAAAGCTGAAATACGGGCGCAAATATTTGAAGTGCGCGGCTTCAGGGTAATGCTGGACTGCGACATTGCTGCTTATTTTGGTGTCACTACCGGCAACCTTAACAAGGCGATGAAACGTAATGTTGCCAGATTTCCCGAAAACTTCTGTTTTCAGTTGTCGTTCACAGAATGTTCAAAATTCCAAATTGGAATCTTGAACGCCGGTCGTGGTGAGAACATAAAATATTTGCCTTATGTTTATACTGAACAGGGCGTAGCAATGCTTACTTCAACACTGCATACTGAAAGGGCTATAGCAGCAAGTATTCAAATTATTGAAGCTTTTGTGGAAAAATGTTAACTTAAATGAGCAGAGAAACTGACGAGCAGGAAAGGCACCCTGCGCTCCCTTTAGGGAACCTGACATGATGGATACGCCGCCCATCCGGTTTCTTTGATAAACAGCCCTTTGGGGCTGTTTTTTATTGTCCTCGGCCTCTTAATATGGTAAAATTAATATGTTATTTTTATTTTGGTTAAAAGGGGATGTAAGTATGAAAAGGAGAAGTTTTACGGCTTTAGTGCTGGTGCTTGTCATGATGGCTTCTGTTTTCGGGCTTGCGGGCTGCGGAAAGAAGAGTGACGGCGGTACGGAAAAGACCACCAAGGCTCCTGTTACCAAGGCTGCTGATGACGAGAAGGAACAGAAGGGTTCGGAGATTGTCGAGCCTGAGACCAGGATAGGCGAATATGTTCACTACAATATCAACCTCGGTATTGGTGACGCGGCATCCGTTGACGATGACTGGATTGTCTTCTACCAGGATGAGAGTACGGGTGTTACTTATCTTATTGCGGCGGAATGCATCGCCGAGAAGAACTGCCCGGCTTTTGCTGCTGCGTTCTCACGCGGAGGCTTCAATCATACGGTTACCTACAGCAAGACACTTAATGTCGACTACAGTCTGACGTTTAATAACTATGACCCGTATAACGCGGCGGTTATTGACCAGGCTTTGAGAGACAGGTATATGCACGACTGGGTGCTGAAGAAGCAGGGAGATACTCATAAGCATGCGTTTATAGCGAGCCTTATGGATCAGACCGTATGGGGCGACTTTATTCTTAAAGGCGCTGACGGCAACAAGCTTGATGCGAGCATTATGGCTATTGCCTCTCCGACACTGAACCTCTTTGCAAAGAGCTGGGAGGCAAGCGGTTATACTCCGATTACTTACAAAATCGGCGATGTCACCGGTGAAAAGGCTGATGCCTATGAGGGATACCTCTTTGATAAATCGTCAAGTGATTCCAAAGCGAATATTGAACTGAAGACACTTGATAAGTCCGGCTATTGGGTAAGCGAAGACTATACGCAGACCAAGATTGACAAGGTTTACTTCACCAGCCCTGCAGAGGCTCCTGACTGTATGGGATACTGGCTCCTCGGACCGGGTGCGGGACCTTCACATTCAAATGTCGCACTTGAGGTTTTCAAGGACGGCAGAATTGAATATATCTCGTTTGACAATAATAACTGCAGTATAAGACCGGTAGTGTCTTTAAATACGTCCCTGATCGGCAAGGACTCATCATCTGAGATCTACTATCTCGGTAAGAATATTAACGGCTGATGCCCCACGGCGGGCACAAAAAGGAGCAGAGACTTCGGTCTCTGCTCCTTTTTTGCTGCTTATTGCAGCTGACAACTTCGTTGTCGTGCCCGCCGGGGGGGTAATAAGAGGTAGTGTAAAATAGTGTAAAAATAGTGAAATAATAGTGGAAATAATTTGCTCTTTGTTGTATAATAATTGTGATTGGAGGTGACACTGAATGATCAAAGTATCCATAACTAATGAGATGTTAAGATACATCACTGAAATAGAAAAGAACAGATATAAGATCTCTTCAGTGAAACTTTCACATACTGATGTAAATAAACTCAGAAAGAATTCCAAAAAGAAAAGCTCTTATGCCTCAACCAAGCTGGAGGGAAATCCGCTCTCGGAACAACAGGCTGACGAGGCTATAGAGAGTGATGAACGAAAACATTTCCTGAAACCGGAGCAGGAAGTGCGGAATTATTTTTTGGCACTTAACTATCTTGAAGAAAAAGCAAAAAAGAAGGAAAAGTTTTCAAAAGAGTTTATTCTGAATGTCCAGAAATATGTCGAAAAGGGCGGACCTAAAGAGAAAATCGGACTTCGCGGCCCAATGCCGCCGGGAGTTCTGTTTGCCGTTTATGATTCTCAGACCGGAAACCCGGATTATATTCCTCCTGAGTATACTGATGTGCCGGATTTGTTGGATGAATTGGTGGATTATGTAAATACTACTGATGATCATCCTCTTATTGTGGCAGCAGTGGTTCATTATCAGCTTGTAACAATCCATCCTTTTGAAGACGGCAACGGCAGAACGGCACGTCTTTTGTCGGGGTATATTCTTGACCTTAATGGTTTTGGATTTAACGGAATCGGTTCTTTGGAAGAATATTTTGCTTATGATACAGAAGAGTACTATAATTCCATCCAAATGGGATTGCCTGCGTTGTATTATTCGGGAAGAGATAATCCCCCGCATCCTGAAATATGGTTCAACTATTTTTTACGTATGGTTTTACTGTATTCAAACAAGGTCTGTGAATTGTCTGAAAGCTCAAGTATGGAGCGAATAGAGGGCAGTCTCTCATATTTAAAGGAAAAAGAGAAAGAGCTTCTCGTGATCCTTATGAAGAAGTACAAGGGTGAGTTTACACCTATTGAAGTGAGCAAGGAAATGGGTGTAACAAATAAAACGGTTATAAACAGACTTGCGGCATTAGTTAAATATGGATTTGTAAAACCTAATCTGGTGAAAGAGCGCATTCGTTCATACGAATTGAGTGAGTTTTCGACAGAACATAAAAAGGAAATAAATAAAGTGTTAACGGTGACAAGGCCAAAATAGGGTTTGTACACGTTTTTATATTCTTATTTTTTCAATCTTATGGTATAATTAAGTGTATTTTATAAATTGCTGTTGGAGGTTTGGTTATGCTTAAGGATTCAAAGATATATATGGCGAAATCGTTTGAAGGCGAGGAACTTTATATATTGCCGAAGATGGCGAACAGACACGGCCTTATTGCCGGTGCCACAGGTACAGGTAAGACTATAACGATGAAGGTTATGGCTGAGTCGTTTTCGGATATGGGCGTGCCCGTATTCTTCTCGGATGTAAAGGGCGACCTCACAGGTATGCTTGTTCCGGGAACGGGAATGGATGTCCGCGCGTCGGAAAAGTTCGGTATCTCAGATTTCGAGCAGAAGGGCTATCCGACAAGATTCTGGGATATCTTCGGTGAGCAGGGACATCCTGTCAGAGTAACTATATCTGATATGGGCCCCATCATTCTGTCTCGTCTTTTGGGCCTCTCTGATGTTCAGGAAGGCGTTTTGAATATCGTTTTCAAGGTAGCTGATGACCAGGGACTTCTGCTTTATGATTTGAAGGACCTCCGCGCCATGCTCCAGTATGTCGCTGAGAACGCTCAGGAGTACACGCTTATGTACGGTACTGTTGCGGATACTTCTGTTGGCGCTATCCAGAGAGCACTTCTTGCCTTTGAGCAGGAGGGCGGAGAAGGCGTATTCGGTCTTCCCATGCTTGATATCAAAGACTGGATGAGAACCGATATCGACGGCAGAGGCTTTATCAATATCCTTGAGTCCTCCAAACTTATAAACAGTCCCACGGTTTACGCATCATTCCTCCTCTGGATGATGAACGAACTCTTCGAGAACCTCCCCGAGGTCGGCGACCTCGACAAGCCTCGTATGATATTCTTCTTCGACGAGGCCCATCTTCTCTTCGCCGACGCTCCGAAGGCACTCGTACAGAAGATTGTCCAGGTTGTTAAGCTCATCCGTTCAAAGGGTGTAGGTATATACTTTGTTACACAGTCTCCTTCAGATATTCCGGGAGATGTTCTCGCACAGCTTAACAACCGCGTACAGCACGGCCTTCGCGCTTATACTCCCGCAGAGCTTAAGGGCGTTAAAGCAGCTGCTGACGCGTTCCGCGCAAACCCTGCGTTTAACTCTGAGGAAGCTCTTCAGGAGATCGGTGTGGGCGAAGCCCTCGTATCTTTCCTTGATGAGTCCGGCGCTCCGATGATAGTTCAGAAGGCAAAGATACTGCCTCCGGCTTCACTTATGGGTGCTGCTGATCCTCAGCTTGTACAGACAACCATAGCAACTTCCGAGTTTGATCTCAAGTATCGTGAGACACAGGATCCCGAGTCCGCTTATGAGGTCATTATGAAGGCCCGTGAGGAACTCGCGGCTCAGAAGGAGAGAGAGGCAGCCGAGGCCGAGCAGGCCAAGATTGCCGAGGCAGAGGCAAAGGCTGCTGAGAAGCAGGCCGCAGCGGAAGCGAAGGCCGCGGAGAAGCAGGCTCTGGCCGAAGAGAAAGCTGCAGCGAAGGCTGCAGCCATGGAAGAAAAGGCCGCAGCAAGAAAGGCAGAACTCGAAGCCAAGGCCGCAGAGAAAGCTGCCGCACAGAAGAAAAAGACCTTTGAGAGGGCTGCTTCCAATGCCGCATCCTCAGTTGCACGTTCTATGGCGACAAACGTTGTCAACGCCGCAACAGGCGGAAAGACTAAGTCTGCCGACAAGATTGCAAAACAGGCAGCAACAACCGCTCTGTCGTCTGTTATGAGAACAGGAGCCACTTCAATTGTCAGAGGTTTGTTCGGTACTAAAAAATAGTTGATTTTCTCTTTTGCGTTTGCTAAAATACCTTTGCAAATCCTTTGAGGGAGTAGCAGGCACCTTTTGGTGCAGCAAATGTCAACATCCTGGCCTTATGACCTGGCATTGCTTTAAATTGCGAGACTCATGTGTGGCGTCCACACATGAGTCTTTTTATTTAGTTTAGTCGTTGAGGTAGCCTTATGATTACTTTTGGCATTGTTTCCTTTGCGTTTATTCTTGGCGTGGGACTTGCTATGGATGCTTTTTCGGTATCTGTGGCAAACGGCCTGCGTGAGCCTTCGATGAGTATTGGTAAGGGACTTGGCGTTGCCGGAACCTTTGGTGTATTCCAGGCGGCTATGCCCATGCTCGGCTGGGTGTGTGTACACACTCTGGTTGAGAAATTTGCTTCGTTCTCATCACTGTTGCCGTGGGTATCCTTTTTACTTCTGGCTTATATCGGCGGTGAGATGCTGTGGAACGGCCTGAAGGCTAAGAAACAGGGTGTTACTGTCAATGATCTTACTCTTTCTCCTAAGGTGCTGTTCTTCCAGGGTGTGGCAACGTCAATTGATGCTATGTCTGTAGGTTTCACTATCGGTGAGTACAAGTTCCTGGTCGCATTGGTCTGCGCGCTGATTATCGGTGTTGTGACATTTGTCATTTCTTTTGTCGGTGTCAGAATCGGTAATCGGGTCGGTACTAAACTTACCTGGCAGGCGGATGTTTTAGGCGGCGTGATACTTATCGGTATCGGTATTAAGATTTTAATTTCGGGGGTTTTAGGCTGATGAGCATTATTATTCCGGTTTTACTTTTCATTGTGGGTCTTGTGCTCCTTATCTTCGGTGGTGACGCATTCGTTGACGGAGCAGTCGCTATCGCGAAGAAGTGGCACATCCCCGATCTTTTGATAGGTGCGACAGTTGTATCTATCGGTACAACCTTGCCTGAGGTTATGGTTTCCGCAGGCGCGGCTGTTGCCGGACATTCCGAGATTGCCTACGGCAATGCCTTAGGCTCGATTATCTGCAACACCGCGCTGATTTCCGCGATTACGATAACCTTCGCGCCGGGTGTTACGGATAAGAAGAGTCTGCGCGTTCCCGCGGCATTCTTCTTTATTGCTCTTGCTTTTTATGCAGGTGTTTCTTACTTTACCGGTTTCTTCAGCAGACCTGTCGGCATTGCCCTGCTTGCAATATTTGTGGTTTATATGGGATTCCAGATAAAGTCCGCTCTTGGTGGTTCTTCTTCTTTGGATTCGTCGGAGTCGTCTGAGATGCCTCTGTGGAGGGCTGTTGTTTCTCTGATTGTGGGCGCGGCGGCAATTGCTGTCGGTGCGGACCTGCTTGTTGACAACGGTACCATTATTGCTACGGCTCTCGGTGTGCCTGAGTCCGTAATTGCGCTGACATTCGTTGCTCTGGGTACTTCGCTGCCTGAACTTATCACGGCAATTACATCGCTCAAGAAGGGCCATGGTGCTCTGTCGCTCGGCAATGTTATCGGTGCAAACCTGTTCAACCTGGTGCTTGTGTCCGGATTGTCTATTACTTTGCGCCCGTTCGCTATTCCTGCTTCAAAGCTTGTTGCGGGTATGAATGCTTCGCTGGTTGTGGATATTCCCGTTGTTCTGGGCGTTATGCTCCTGATGACGGTGCCCGCACTGGTCAAGGGCAAACTTTATCGCTGGCAGGGAATACTGCTGCTCCTGATTTACGCATCTTACTGCGTATTCCAGTTTGCTTTTTAGTTTTTTATTTTCTTATTTGCTTTTATATTTGTTTCTTATTTGTTCTTTTGTGGACACGTTGGTTGACGTGTCCACTTTTTTATTACTGTTTTGTGTTTATTTGCACGCTTTAATGTGGTAAAATAATTCTGTTATTTTATACGTTTAAAGGTTGAAAAGGGAGGTAATACTATGAGCTGTGGTTGTAACCATGAGGCTTCTGATCTTTCATTGCTTGCTGATGTTTTGGATCATTATCGCGGCATAGACGGAAGTCTTATTGCAATTTTACAGCAGGCACAGGATATCTACGGATATCTGCCTACGGATGTCATCTACCATATTGCCGAGGAGACGGGAGTTGCTCCTGCGAAGGTAATGGGTGTGGCGACATTCTACACTCAGTTCAGACTCAAGCCGGTCGGCAAGTATCTTATTATGCTCTGCCAGGGTACTGCGTGCCACGTCAACGGTTCGGAACTTATCGCGGCATCCATTAAGGATGAACTCGGTATTGTTGACGGCGAGACAACAGATGACGGTCTGTTCTCACTCAAGCACGTTGCGTGTCTCGGATGCTGCTCACTCTCACCGGTCATGATGATCAACGGTGAGACATACGGCAGTCTGACACCGGACAAGACGAAGACAATTCTTCGCGAACTCGCAGCAAAGGCAGGTGACAACGCATGAAGATAGTAGTAGGAGAGGGTTCCTGCGGTCTCGCTGCAGGCGCAGGTAAGGTTCACGCAAAGCTTGATGAACTCCTTGCGGCTTCGAACCCCACGGGTTCCGTTGTCACAATCACAAGCTGTATAGGTATGTGCTTCCTCGAGCCGATAGTTGATCTTTATGACGGAGATCAGCTGGTTCGTCGTCTGGTCCATGTTACTTCGTCGGATGCTGAGACAATAGTTGCTGCAGTTAATTCGGGCGACCTTTCTTTGCTTGATCCGATTACGATTACGCCGGAGGATGCTTCCTTCCTTGAGAAGCAGACACGTATTGCGCTTCGTAACTGCGGTATCATCAACCCGATGAGCATTGATGAGTATATTGCCCGCGGCGGTTATTCCGCTTTAGAGAAGATATTGAAGTCGGGCATGACTCAGGATGACGTCATTGAGGAGATTGACAAGTCCGGCCTCAAGGGCCGCGGCGGCGCAGGTTTCTCAACGGCGTTCAAATGGCGCGCCGCGAAGAATTCGGCCGGAGATGAGAAGTATCTGATTTGTAACGCGGACGAGGGCGACCCGGGCGCGTTCATGGACCGTGCCGTAATTGAGGGTGACCCGCATAACCTTATTGAGGGTATGCTTATCGGCGCATATGCCATTGGTGCTCAGGAAGCTATCGTTTATGTACGTGCTGAGTATCCTCTGGCTATTGTCCGTCTTGAGAATGCTATTAAGGATGCCACTGAGCGTGGCTATTTAGGCTCAAACATTCTGGGCTCATCGTTCTCCTGCAAGATGAGAATCAAGGCAGGCGCGGGTGCGTTTGTCTGCGGTGAGGAGACGGCCCTTATTGAGTCCCTTGAAGGCAAGAGGGGCATGCCCCGTCTGAAGCCTCCGTTCCCGGCACAGTCCGGTTTCTGGTTCAAGCCTTCAAACATCAACAACGTTGAAACATACGCAAATGTCGCGTGGATTATCGCAAACGGCGGTGAGAAGTTCGCAGCCATGGGTACACCTGACTCAAAGGGTACCAAGGTATTCGCTCTCACAGGTAAAATCAAGCGCGGCGGCCTTGTTGAGATCCCGATGGGCAAGACCCTTCGCGAGGTTATCTACGACATAGGCGGCGGTATCAGAAACGATAAAGAGTTCAAGGCCGTTCAGCTCGGCGGTCCGTCCGGCGGCTGTATCCCGGCTTCACTTCTTGACACAATCATCGACTACAAGGCCCTCGGTGCCACAGGCGCCATTATGGGCTCGGGCGGTATGGTTGTCATGGACGAGACCACATGTATGGTCGGTATGGCAAGGTTCTTCCTCGACTTTACGGCGAAGGAATCCTGCGGTAAATGCGTACACTGCCGTATAGGCACAAAGCGTATGCTTGAAATCCTCGGACGAATTGTAGAGGGTAAAGGTGAAGAGGGCGATATAGAGAAACTCGAAGAACTCTGTATGGCCGTCAAGGACGGCGCTCTCTGCGGTCTCGGACAGACTGCTCCGAACCCGGTACTCACCACCATCCGTTACTTCCGTGACGAGATGGAAGCTCACATTAACGAGAAGCGCTGCCCGGCCGGCGAGTGTGTATCTTTGATTACATACTCAATCGACAAGGACAAGTGTATAGGCTGTTCCGCCTGTGCAAGGAAATGTCCTGCTAATGCTATTACCGGTGAGATTAAATCACCGTACACTATTGATCCTGAGAAGTGCATCAAGTGCGGCAACTGTAAGACAGTCTGCAAGCAGGATGCGATAATTGTAAGGTAAAGGGGGGAGATTCATGTCTATCAAGTACACCATTGACGGAGTAGAGGTTGAGGCTTTAGAAGGCGAAACCATACTCGCATCGGCAACCCGTGCAGGCGTGGAGATTCCCACACTCTGCT
This sequence comes from Clostridia bacterium, assembly GCA_017451425.1. Lineage (GTDB taxonomy): Bacteria > Bacillota > Clostridia > Oscillospirales > Acutalibacteraceae > UBA1227. Next base: position 12,267 of record JAFSPP010000037.1, read on the forward strand.
TTGCCGAGAATACGGCCATCTACGGCGCATGCGGCGTCTGCGTAGTTGAAGTTGAAGGCGTGCCGAAACTTCTGCGCTCCTGCTCCGCAATACCCGCTGAAGGCTATGTTGTTCATACAGATACACCTCGTGTTATTCGTGCCAGAAAGACAGCTTTCGAGCTTCTTCTGTCCGACCACACGGGTGACTGCCGCGGCCCCTGTAAGCTGAACTGCCCCGCAGGTACCGACTGCCAGAAGTATGTAAATGAAATTAAAGACGGCAAGTATTTCGATGCCGTTTCAACAATCTACGAAGCATTCCCGCTTCCGGCCTCTATTGGCCGTGTATGCCCTCATCCGTGCGAGGACGCCTGCCGTCGTCAGCTCGTTGAGGAGCCTATCTCAATTGCTTTCCTGAAGGCCTTTGCTGCCGACAAGGTGCTGGCGTCCGATAACAAGTATGTTATCTCAGTCGGTGCGGACACGGGCAAGCGCGTCGCAATCATCGGCGGCGGTCCCGCAGGTCTTACGGCTGCGTACAAGCTTCGCGAGTACGGTCACGCCGTAACTATCTTTGACCAGCAGCCGAAGATGGGCGGTATGCTCCGCTACGGTATTCCCGAGTACAGACTTCCGAAGGCTGTTCTTGATCAGGAGATAGAGATTATTTCAAATGCCGGCGTTGTCATGAAGAACAATGTCAAACTCGGAAGAGATATTGCTTTTGATGAGCTGGTTAGGACTTATGACGCTGTGCTGATTGCTATCGGTGCATGGACTTCCGTTCCCATGCGTGTTCCGGGTGAGGACCTTCCGGGTGTTGTCGGCGGTATTGATTTCCTCGGCAAGCTCGGTATGGGCGAGACGCCCGTCATCGGCAAGCGTGTCGCTATCTGCGGCGGCGGTAATACCGCCATGGACGCTTGCCGTACAGCAGTGCGTCTCGGCGCCGAGGAAGTATACGTCGTATACCGCCGTACAAGGAACGAGATGCCCGCGGCCGACATAGAGATTGAAGAGGCTGAGGAAGAGGGAGTAATCTTCAAGTTCCTGACAAACCCCATCGAAATCTACGGTGACGGCAAGGTAGAGGGCATGACCCTTCAGGTTATGGAACTCGGTGAGCCTGATGCCTCAGGCCGCAGATCGCCGGTTCCTGTCGAGGGCAAGACCGAGGACATTAAACTCGACAATGTCATCATGGCTATCGGCCAGGTTGCAAACTGCGAGGGTATCTCCGGTGTTGAACTTACGAAGAAGGGCACAATCCTCTGCGACGAGATGACTTTCCGCACAAATATCGAAAACGTATTTGCCGCCGGTGACGTCACAAACAAGGGCGCAGGCATTGCCATTGCAGCCATAGGTGAGGCTTCGAAGGCCGTATTCTGCATCAACAACTACTTAGAGGGCGCTGAGGTACGCTACAAGGCGCCTTACTATGTACAGGATGAGAAGACTGAGGCTGACTTCGAAGACCGCGAGAAACAGCCCAGAGCGGGAATGCCGGGCATGTCTCCCGAGGAGAGAAAGAACAACTTCAAGCCCATCTACTACGGCTTCTCCGAAGAGGTTGCGCGCAAAGAGGCATCACGCTGCCTTGAGTGCGGCTGCCATGACTACTATGACTGCCGTCTCATAAAATACGCCAACTGGTTCGATGTCGATCCCTCACGCTTCCCGGGTGAAGTTCATAAGAGAGATTTTATTGACATTGCGAATGTTATAGAGCATAATCCTAATAAGTGTGTTCTCTGCGGACTCTGCTACAGAACTTGTGAGCAGGTTGCGAAGAAGACCTTCATAGGCCTCTATAACCGCGGTTTCAACACAATAATCAATCCTATGTTCCCGAAGGCAGAAGCGGCTTCTTACTGCGCTACATGCGGACTCTGCGTTGACGCTTGTCCTACGGGTGCAATGAAGAAGAGTTTTTAATTGGAACAGACAAAGACGCAAAACTTAATTAAAAACAGTTCAGACGGAGTACGGGACCTCACACAGGGGTCACCGTACTCCGTCATATTGTCTTTTGCTTTTCCTTTTTTCGTAAGCCAGGTCTTCCAGCAGCTCTACAATGTCGTCGACTCGCTGATAGTAGGCCGGTTCCTGGGAACCACGGCCCTTGCCGCGGTCTCGACCTCAGGCACATTGATTTTCATGATTGTCAGCTTCTTCGAGGGAGCGGCAATGGGCGGCAGTGTGGTTATTGCCCGGTACTTCGGTGCTAAGGACGAGACTAAGGTTCACAGGGCTATCCACACGGCGGTGACTCTTGCGCTGGTCATGAGTGTGTTCATGACGGCCTTCGGTGTGCTTTTCACGCCGCAGATACTGCGCTGGATGAACACGGACCCCGAGGTATTGCCTGAGGCAATATCTTACTTCAGAACCATTTTCGCAGGGTGTATCGGTCTCGTGGTCTACAATATGGGCCGCTCGGTAATGGTCGCGGTGGGCGACAGCAAGAGGCCTTTGTACTACCTGATATTCTCGGCCCTTACAAACATAGTGCTGGACTATCTCTTTGTCGGAGTTTTCGGCTGGGGCGTCTGGTCTGCGGCTTTCGCCACCATAATCTCGCAGTCTCTGTCCGCGGTCTTCTGTATTGGTCACTTAATGCAAAAGGGACACGTCTATACGCTGTCTTTGTCAAAACTCGGATTTGATATGCCGCTTCTTTGGGAGACCATAAAGTACGGTATGCCTTCCGGAATTCAGAATTCGGTAATAGGTTTTGCGAATGTCATAGTGCTGTCGCAGATCAACTCGTTCGGAACCTTCGCCATGGCTGCCTCGGTTCGCATGCGAAGATAGAGGGCTTCGCCTTCATCCCGATTATGGCGCTGAATCTGGCTGTCACCACTTTCATAAGCCAGAACCTGGGCGCGAAGGAGTATGCGCGCGCAAAACAGGGTGCGCGCTTCTGTATGACGCTGTCGCCGCTTCTGGCGGAGATTATCGGTGTCATTTACTACTTCCATTCGCCGCTTCTTATAGGCCTCTTTGACAAGACGCCTGAGGTGCTGGAACTGGGTGTGACTCAGGCACATATCATTCCGCTCTTTTACTTCCTCCTGGCATTCTCACACGCCGTTGCGGCAGTCTGCAGGGGAGCGGGCAAGGCCTTCGTCCCGATGTTCGTCATGCTCTCCGTATGGTGCGTCATCCGCGTGGCTTATATTCTGCTTGTAATGAATATGTTCGGAGATATATGGTATGTCTACTGGGCATATCCGCTGACCTGGGGAATCAGCTCGGTCATTTACCTGATTTACTATCTCTTCTCAGACTGGGTACACGGGTTTGAGAACAAGAAAGCTTAAGATTGGGCAAACGGGGGTCTTTGTACATTGCTCTTTGATTTTTGCTGACATATAATAAAGGGGGTTTGTGGTTTTGTGATTGTCAGGTGATAATATGGCAAATTATACGAAAGACCTTATCTTGAAAACCTTCTTCGATATGCTTGAGCGTATGCCCTTCGAGAAAATCACCATCACCGCACTTATCAAGGAGTGCAACATAGGACGAAACACGTTTTATTACCACTATGAAGACATTTACGATCTTCTGGACGATGCCTATTCGCAGCTTCTCAGGAGGTACGAGGTGTGCCTTCAGAATGACGACCTGAGCGAGGCCATTAAAACCATATTGTATGACTGTCGCAAAAACAGGGAAAAGGTGTATCACATTTACAATTCCCTGACCCGTGAGAGGCTCATAAGCTTCATCTTTGACCGCACAGACAGTCTCATACTCAGATATGTGATGAGCATCGCAGAGGAGTTTGACGCGGATTCGGATCATGCCGATATCGTGGCAAATGTGATTAAGTACTCCTTCTACGGCTTCTTTGCCCGGTTTTTATGGAACGATATGAAGGATGATATCGAGGAAAATGCGGAAATGCTTGCCTTCGTTTACGGCGAGCTTATTGAGAGTATGCTGTTTTGAAAATTATTACAATAAAGCCGATCTGTCATAAACAGGACAAGATCGGCTTTTTAATTATACATAATCCTCCGAAAAACCTTTATCTTTGAAATGTAGACATTTTAAGGAGGGTTACTTATGAGCGTTTCAAAAACGGCAAAAAAACTGGGAATCAAGAAGATTTTAAATCGCCTTTACAAAAGCCCGGAGAAGAATCTCCGACGTCTCATGGACTGGGCCGATAAATATGCCGGTGATCTGCTGAAGGATCAGAGACAGTCCATAAGGGATGCTATCACGGACCCGGAGAATCCTTACTACCCGTTTGTGCGGCATATTCTTCGGGATGTCGATCCGAAGGTGGCAAAGACCATAGCGGTCAATTTCTTCATTAATGCGAATCTCGTGGGAGTTCCCATTCAGTTCGAAATGCGCAAAAAGTACGACTGTAATATCCCCTGGGCCATTCTGCTTGACCCCACATCGGCCTGCAATATTCATTGTCTGGGCTGTTGGGCAGCCGATTACGGCGGAGGCATGAATCTGAGCTTTGAGGAGATGGACAGTATAATCACCCAGGGAAAGGAGATGGGTGTCTATTTTTATCTCTTCTCGGGAGGAGAGCCGCTCATAAGGAAGGATGATATCATCAGCCTTTGCAAAAAACATGATGACTGTATGTTCACGGCATTCACCAACGGTACACTGATTGATGATGCATTTGCCGATGAACTCCTGCGAGTGAGAAATTTCGCCCCTGCCATCTCGCTTGAAGGCTTCAGAGAAGCGACGGACTCGCGGCGCGGAGAAGGCACATATGACCTTGCTCTTAATGCCATGAGAATTCTTCGCGAGCACAAATTGGTTTACGGTGTTTCCTGCTGTTATACATCGGAAAACTACGAGTCCATCACGTCTGATGAATACTGGAATATGATGATTGAAAACGGCGCTTACTTTGTATGGTATTTCCACTATATGCCTGTCGGAAATGACGCGAATACCGATTTGCTTCCGAGCCCCGCGCAGAGGGAGTATGTCTGCAGACGTATCCGCAACAACCGCAGGAACAAGCCGCTGTTTGCCATGGATTTCCAGAATGACGGAGCGACAGTCAACGGATGTATTGCCGCAGGACGGAGATATTTCCATATAAATGCGAACGGAGACGCGGAACCGTGCGCCTTCATTCACTATGCAGATTCGAATATCCGTGACAAGACGCTTCTGGAAATACTGCAGTCACCGCTCTTTATGGCATACCATGAAAGGCAGCCGTTTAACGACAATATGCTGAGGCCCTGTCCCATGCTTGAAAACCCGGACAAGCTCAGGGAAATCGTTAAACTGAGCGGCGCAAAATCCACAGATATGAAATCCCCTGAAAGTGTCAATCATCTCTGCTCCAAATGTGACTCTTATGCAGAGGAGTGGGCCCCTACGGCCGACAGACTCTGGAAAGAACAGAGGAGAAAGAAGAAATAAACTTAAAAGCCCCCGGTTTTTTGAAACCGGGGGCTTTGTTTTTTCTTTTTTTGTTTATTTTTCTTTATTTGTTTATTTTTCTTCTTTTATTTTATCATTTCTTCTTTATTTTTTTATTTATTTCTTGAGGAACTTGTCAATGAGCCCGTGTACGGAGTCCAGGTCGTGCGGGTCGTTCGTCTCAACTGCCTTATTTATGGCGTGTTTAAAGTGCGATTTGATTATGACACGGCTGACGGAGTTGATTGAGGACTCGACGGCGGAGAGCTGGGTCAGGATTTCATCTGTGTCTCTGTTGTCCGCGACCATGCGCTTGATCGAGTCAATGTGGCCGGTGACGCGGGAGAGACGGTTTAGGATGATCTTCTTCTCCTCCTCGGTGTGGCTTACGGGGTGGCGGATTTTAATCGGTTCCTCTTTTATCTCCTCGTTTGTCTCGCCTATGATGGCACGGATGAAGTTGGGGATACCGAAGTCCTTTGTGCCCATGCCGTAGCCTATCTCTTCCATGGTGATGGTGGGGATGGCACCGAACTTGGTGACGAAGTATTTTATGAGCGCGGCGCCGGTGGGGGTGCAGAGCTCACCCTGGATGTCGGAACTGTAGATGGGGACGTCGCGGAGGATCAGGGCCGTTGCGGGGGCGGGCACCGGCATTATGCCGTGCGCGCACTCAACAGTGCCCGAGCCCGTGTGAACGGACGAGGACATTATCAGTTCCGGATTAAGTTTATAAATGAGCCAGCAGACGGCCACTACGTCCGCGACGACGTCAAGCATACCGACCTCGTGGAAGTGTACCGCACCGGGTTCGGCACCGTGCACTCTGCCCTCGGCCTCCGCGATGATCTTGTACACGTTTATCGCGTCGGCGCGTACCTTGTCGGGTATGTCGAGGGAGTCGATTATGTCGGTTATGTCTTCGAGGGTCGTGTGATGATGGTGGTGATGCTCATGGTGCTCATGATGATGATCATGGTCATGGACCACCTCTGCGGGCTTTTCTTCCTCACCGTTTATCACGACACGGAAGTGTGTACCGGTGATACCCATCTTTACGGCAGTCTCTGCTGTCGTTGTGACGCCGGGTATGCCGGCATTGTTGAGTTCCTTTAAGAATTCCTCTTTGTCGTCAATGAGTTCAAAGAGGGCCGCCGACAACATGTCGCCGGCGGCTCCGCTGGAACAGTCAAAATAGAGAGTCTTCATATTTGAGTTCCGTTCTATGTCTTTGCTTATTTTTTCTCTTTGAGAAGTGTTACGATTTCAGCAAGAAGCTCTTCCTGGGTCGGGCCTGCGGGCTCTTCCTCAGCTGCGGGCTCCTCTTCCTTCTTGTCACCCTTTTCCTTTACCTTGTTAACAGCCTTAACAAGAAGGAATACTACGAGAGCGATGCAGAGGAAGTTGATGATGGCGGCGATGAGGATTCCGATGGGGAACATGCCGATTGTTACTTCCGCAAAGTCAGCCTTGCCTGCGATGAGAGCAATGATCGGGTTGATGATTGACTCGATGAGGGCGTTGACGATAGCGGTGAAAGCTCCGCCGATAACTACGCCGACTGCCATGTCCATGACATTGCCGCGGGCAATGAATTCTTTGAATTCTGCTACAAAGCCTTTTTTCTCTTCCATTTTTAAAACTCCTTTAAAATTTAATGGGGCAGTCGTCAGACTACCCCATTATTTTAACAAAAAGCCGTATAATCTACAAGTATAACTTATTATACGGAATCGGCTGAATCGCCCATGAAGACAGAGCGGTCAAGCCTGCGTATGAAGAAGGTGAGCTTCTGTTCGCGCGCACCGTAGATGATTGAGACCTCAACCATATTCTTCTCATTCTCCAGTGACTTGAAGGATTTCGTGAGAAGAGCGGGGTGCGTTGCGAAGTGGGCGAGGAGCTCGTCGATGTAGGAGAGACGCCTGAATGCTGCCTGGTCATCTTCGCTTATGAGGCTGTTCTTTACGGTTGTGGTGATATCCTGGTAGTTGATTTCATCAGCCGTGAACATCTCACCGTCAAACATGCGTCCGCCGATTATGTCAACGGCCTTGGTGTTGATGTCAACCGAGTAGGCATAGTCAAACATGGCGAGCGAGTAACTAAGCCTGTGAGCAAACTCGTTGAGGTTCTGCTCCGCCATTCGCATCTCCTCTATGCTGCGCATGAATACATAGACGAGTCTGTCCTGACCGTATTCCTGCGGAGCGCTTGCGAGGAGGGACTCCTTCCACTCGTATATATCTGAGTCGGGAATTCTGCGCTCCTGGAATGTGAGCTTGAACTCCTCTGTGGAGGGATCGTTGTAGAAGTTTGTGAGACCTTCAAGCGACATTATCTGTTCCATGTTCGGTATGTCGTCCTCTTTGAGGAGACTCTCGAGTCTCTTCATGAAGGCGAGCGAGTAGCGGCCCTCCGTGACGTTTGCCGTACGCTTGCCGACAGGAGGATATACCGCCGTGGTATAGAGGTCCTTGTCGAGGTTTATGATCGTGATTGACTCGAAAGTGTTCGCGAAGGCGACGTCGGTGATGTAGTGACGAAGCTTCGAGGCGCCCTCTTTAATCTTGGCGGCAGTGATGTCCTCGACAGTGAGAAGGATCATATTCGGGTCGGCCTGAGCGGAGAAAGTCGCGCTGTAGAAATTGTAGGAGTTGAGCTTTCTCGAAGACTTCGCCTGAACCTGTATGATGAGTGAGTTCTGGTTCGCGCTCGTCGTGAAGTATGAGCGGATGTAATCAAGGGTGCAATAGGTGTTGAGTGTCTCCTTGTAGTCATCGTGGATGAGATACTCATAGATGAAACCGAAGAGCTGGGAGTACTCGTGGACATCCTTTACGGCCGCGAGCAGATTCGAGTGCGTCTCAAGGAGGTCAACGTTGCCGTCCCTGAGGTCTACTTCAAATACGACACCGTTGAAGTTCGAGTATGCCGCCGAGAAACGGTTCTGGGCGATAGACAGGCTCTCTTCGGCCTCTTTGTAGTCATCAATGATATTGAAGTAGCCGAAGAATATCTGGCTGTCGTCGCGGCCGCCCGTGGCCTTGATGACATGGAGCTTCATCCAGGAGTAGGAACCGTCCTTGCGCATGTGCCTGTACTCGAGATCAAGATCGTTGTTCTTTTTGAAGTGCTCGGTCAGGTTTCTCGGATTAAGAGCGGCTCTCGCTTCTTCAAGATCCTTCGGATGGACATACTTCGGGATGAGGTCCTCGTAGAGCGTGGAGAAGAAACCGCGCTCCGGAATGACCTCGAACTTTATGTCGCTCTCGCTCGGATAGTACATATGGTAGATGTTACCGCCGGAATTTATCTCGATGATGGCGGCATATGTCTTCCTGAGCGAATCGTCGATACTGTTGGTGAGAGGCATGTCGAGAGGTACGATTTCGAACTTGTCGAAGTCGAGCTCATCATCCTCGTCTATGCTCTCGGTGTTGAGCTTCTCCTCAAACTCTGTGAGCGGGAGAGGCTTGGAGTAGATATAACCCTGGATGAGCGTACAGCCGATGAGCTTCAGGAAGTCGACAGCGTCGAGGGTCTCGACGCCTTCGGCGACCGTCTTGATGTTCAGGGAGCGGGCCATCGCGACAACGGAGCGGATAATCGAGCGGTCGCGCGAGGTGTTTTCACTCTCCCTGAAGAAGAGTTTGTCGAGCTTGAGAACGTCAACCGGAAGGTCTTTTAAGATGTTAAGTGATGAATAACCGGAACCGAAGTCGTCCATCGAGCAGGTGAAGCCCGCATTGTGGAAGGTGTTGATGATCTCTTTGAACAGGGTCTCGTTCTCGAAGAATATACCCTCTGTGAACTCGAGCTCGATGAGCTTGTCCGGTATGTCATACTTTTTCTTTATGTTGATGTAGGCGTCGCAGAAGCCGGGCATTGTGAATTCCACGGGGGAGATGTTGAGGGAGATCGGTACGACCGGGAGACCCTCGTTGAGCCTCATCCTCTGGAAACGGCAGACAACTTCCATTACGAAGAGGTCTACATCGTGTACAAAGCGGTTCTGCTCGAAGAGCGGTATGAACTTGATGGGCGGGATTATTCCCTTGTTCGGGTCAACCCAGCGTATCAGGGCCTCACCCGCGGCAAGCTTCGCGTTGTTCGTCCTGTACTTGGGCTGGACGTATACGCGGAATTCACCGTCTTTTAAGGCCTGGTGCATGCGGCCTTCTATTTCCTTACGCTCTATCTGCTCGTTGTAGATGGAGGCGTCATAGACCGCGACACCGGTGTCGGTGTGGTTGATGGTATAAAGAGCGATGAGGCAGCGGTCGTAGAACGCGTTGATTGAGAGCTCGCCGCGCTCGCTTGCGGGTATCGGATAAACACCCATCTGCGCCTCAAGGCGGATATGCGATTTTGAGAGGTGGGGGATTGAGCTGACTCTGTCAACCAGCTGGTAGATGAAGAGCTCGTGCTCGGTGTCACCGAAATTGCGGGTTGAGAGTATGACAAACTTGTCGCCGGAGATACGGCAGAAGAGCTCGCCGTCATTGAGCAGGTCGTTAATCTCATTTGAGATGCCGACGAGGATTTCGTCACCGATATCATAACCGAAGGAGTCGTTGATATAGCGGAAACCTACTATGTCGAGACAGGAGAGATAGTAGTTGTTGTCGCTGTCACTCTCCAGGATCTCTTCAGCATCCTCCTTGAACCTGGCATAGTTCGGGAAACCTGTCAGCGGGTCGGCATAGGCGACCTCCCTGATAAGATTGGAAGTCTCGTTTATGGACTTGTAGTAGCGGTAGGCTATGATCGCGATTACGAAGAAGAAGAGGAGGGAGGCGAAAATCATGAAAAGTATGATTCTGCCGGTAAACGCGAACATTGTTCCCGAGGGCATTGTGCGGGCGATAAAGACGCCGCTTGCACCGGGTACCGGGGACATGGCGATTACATATTTTATACCGTCAGACGTGAAGGTGTTGACGGATGTGCCGCTGGGAACCGCGAGCTTTGAGGGGAGGGAGCCGATGAAATTGTGGGAGCCCAGGAATTCGTAGAGGTTCTCAACGTCTTCAAATGCGGTATTTCTCTTGTTCGAGCAGGAGACTATGGTGCCGTCCGAGACAAAGATTATGTCGTGGAGGTTGCTCGTCTTCTGTGTTGATGAGTAGCAGCCCTCCAAAACGGCGGAATAGTCATATGTGGCTCCGAGGTAACCCAGGACATTGTCGTCCTGATCCTTTACCGTTCTGTAGCGCGTGACCAGCCTGGTGCTGCTGTCAGAGGCGGATTTTTCAAAGATTATCTGATCGTTTGTGAGAGGTTCAAGGATGCTTGCGTCTTCGATTTTGCCCTTGCCGCCGTCGGATGATACATATGTGCCGTCAGGATAGTAGAATGTGAGAGTTGACTCGTCGTTTTGCGCTTCCGCTATGAGGAAGGTCTGGACCTCATCGGCGGTGGTTTCCTTTTTAAGGTCGAAGCCTCTTGTTTTGATATCCGTTGACAGGAGTTCGAGGAACGAGGCATCGGACTCGAGAACCCTGGAGAAGGTTACTGCGGCGTTGTCCGTTGATTTGTAGACATCCGCCTCGGCAGCCTTCACGAGGGATTTGTAGGAATATCCTATTATGAGGAAATAAATAATGATGAAGAGCACTGCCAGTATTACTGTCAGTATTGAGCTCTTCTGCAAAACATTGGTTTTTGATTTGACGGGCATATGCTTTACCTCTTCACATAAATATACATTCTACATTATAACAACCTTTTTAACAAAAGTATACAAGTTTTAGTAAAATAAAATATGTTATTTTATTAACTTTATATAATAAATTGACATTGAAAATCCGCAATGATAGAATAAATTTGTATAACTTTAATACTTTAAATCACCTTAAAGGGGTACGGAAATGGCAAAGAAAAATGAAAAACTGAGTGTGACTGAGCGGGATATACGCAGGATCAAAACCCGGATTATTCTGACCGCTGCGTTTTTCCTGGCTCTTTCCACTGTGCTTGCAGGCTTTGTATGTGTTGAAAATATGAAGGTCGTAGAAGACATGACCTTCAGGATTGTCAACTACGCGATTGTAACTTTCGGTTATTTCTTCATCGCCGCCCTGCTTGTCACCACCGCGGTCCATGTCTACGAAAAACAGATTTCGAAGATAATCGATATGGACAAGCTCACGAGCGGAATCAACTATGAGAAGTTCCTGCGTGAGGCACAGCTCGTGCTGGACAACAGGGACGGGGAGACGACCTATGCCGTCTTCTACGGGGACATCCAGAATTTCAAATACATAAACGACACATTCGGTTATGATGTCGGCGACGCCCTGCTCATGTCCATTTCGCAGAGAATCCGCGAAGAGGTCGGAAAGGTCGGAGGACTCTTTGCCCGTATTTCCGCAGACAACTACACTGCCATTCTGCCCTATAAAGATAAAAACGACTTTGTCGAGACAATTTACTCAATAATCGATGATATCTGTTGGTTTGACGAAATCCAGAAAGCCCACTACAGGCCGGAGGTCTATGTCGGCATATACTGCACGGGCGACGACCCCGCCAGCAGCGGACTTAAAATCACCGAGATGATAGACCGCGCGAACATGGCGCAGAAGTCCGTAAAGGGCAGCTCCGAGTATCACATAGCCTTCTACACGGAGGAGATACGTGAGCGCGTCATCGCCGAGAAGGAGCTCGAGCGCCACATGGAGAGCGCTCTCGCAAACGGCGAGTTCAAGGCGTACTTCCAGCCCAAGTACCAGGTCTCCACGGGCGAGATAATCGGCGCTGAGGCGCTCGTCCGCTGGGATAGCCCCCAGACCGGATTCATGTCGCCGGGCAAGTTCATTCCGCTCTTTGAGCAGAACGGATTCATCATAAACCTCGACCAATACATCTTTGAAACCGTATGTAAGAATATCAGGGAGTGGCTTGATCAGGGTATTAAGGTGGTTCCCGTCTCGGTCAACGTCTCGAGACTTCAGTTCTACCGCATAGACTTCGTCAAGCGCTATACCAAGATAAAAGAGAAATACGGAATCCCGGACGGACTCCTTGAGCTGGAGTTCACCGAGAGCATAGTCTTCGAGAATCTCGCCATCCTGCGCAAGATTGTACTTGACCTCAAGAAGTCCGGCTTCACCTGCTCGATAGACGACTTCGGCTCCGGTTATTCCTCACTCAATATCCTGAAGAATCTTCCCATGGATACGCTGAAGCTCGACAAGCTGTTCTTCGATGACAGCGAGAACCTGACCCGCGACAAGGCGCTTATCTCGAGCGTTATCAACATGTCGAGAGCCCTCGATATGAAGACCGTCGCCGAAGGTATTGAAAGCTGGGCGCAGGTGGCCTTCCTTAAGGAGATAGGCTGCGACATCATCCAGGGTTATGTCTACTCCGAACCCATACCGCACGCGCGCTTTACGCACCTGCTTCAGGGCAACCGCCGCAAGGAGATGCCGACGGACTTCCGCAAGGAACGAGGTGTCTCCGTCGCCGCTACCCCGGAAGACGGTCTCATGAAATACACGACCCTCGTCGGTATGATAGAGGGCATGCTGCTTGAGGTCGACTACGACACGGGTGAGTACGACTTCCTGAACGTCTCGGACGCGAAAGTCGGCAAGGGCTCGCCGCTCAAGGGCGAGAACTTCGACGAGGTCCTCATGATGATTGTACAGAAGTACGTTCATCCGGACGATGCGAAGAGCGTCCTCGACCGCTGCTCCACGGTGGCCGTCATGACGATGTTCTATCAGAAGACACCGAAGATAAGCACGGACCTGCGTATAAGAAGCCGCAACAGTGCCGATTACGAGTGGGCGAGGCTCACGGTCTCCAGACTCGATGAGGACGATGATCACAAGGACTTCCGCGCCCTGGTTTATCTTGAGACCTACGGCACCTCGCTGACCTCTTACAAACGCAATGAAGAGAATTTTGACGCGGTCCGTGAGATTATGCGAAACATCTGCTCGCTTATCTACGAGTTCAATCCGGAAGACGGTACTTTCAGACAGATAGTCTGCAACACGGATCTGCTCGGTGAGCAGCCGCTCTCGGGCGAGATCTCATGGCTCCATGAGTGCTATATCCCGAAAGTAGTTGTTCCCGAAGATGTCGCCTCAGTGCTTCAGTTTGCAAGCCTTGAGAACATAAAAAAGGGACTTGACGAAGGCGGCAAGAGATTCATCTCCACAAAGGCCGGACTCGTTTTCAACGGAAAGGTTTTCGGCTGCCGTATCTCGATATCCAAGATGGACGTAAAGAAGGAGTCGAAAGACGGTTTTGGATATATCTGCCTTTTCAATCTCGAGAACACGGATCAGCAGTAACTGAATATAACAAGAGCCCCGCTGAGGATTACCTCAGCGGGGCTCTTTTAATTGTTTTTTACGGGGATCAGATAAGTCCGCCGACAGAAGCTATCAGAGCTGCGAAAACAGTTGAGATTTCTGTCATTAGCTTGATGATGATGTTGTTTGACGGGCCTGATATGTCCTTGAACGGGTCACCGACTGTGTCGCCGACTACTGCAGCGTGGTGGGTGTCAGAACCCTTGCCGCCGTAGTTGCCGCTTTCGACATACTTCTTGGCGTTGTCCCAGGCACCGCCTGCGTTGGACATGAAGATAGCCATGAGTACACCGGATACGAGTGAGCCTGCAAGGAGACCGCCGAGAGCTTCGGGGCCGAGGATGAATCCTACTGCAAGAGGAGCGAGAACGGCGATGATGCCGGGTACGATCATCTCTTTAAGAGCAGCCTGTGTTGAGATAGCAACGCAGGTCTTGTAGTCGGGCTTTGCCTTGCCTTCAAGGATACCCGGGATCTCTTTGAACTGACGACGTACTTCTTCGATCATCTTGTTGGCAGCTTTGCCGACAGAATCCATTGTGAATGCAGAGAAGAGGAACGGAAGCATACCGCCTATGAGGAGACCGATAACAACTGTAGCGTCGGTTACCTGGATGGATACGCCTGTAGCCTCTGTGTATGTTGAGAAGAGGGCGAGAGCAGTGAGGGCGGCTGAGCCGATGGCGAACCCCTTACCTATGGCTGCTGTCGTGTTGCCAACTGAGTCGAGCTTGTCTGTGATCTCACGGACTGACTCATCGAGCTCGGCCATCTCCGCGATACCGCCGGCGTTGTCGGCGATGGGGCCGTATGCGTCAACAGCAACTGTGATACCTGTTGTTGAAAGCATACCTACGGCTGCAAGAGCGATACCGTAGAGGCCTGCGAAGTGGTTTGCAAGGAAGATGCCTATTGCAATAAGGAGAATCGGGATAGCTGTTGAAAGCATACCGACTGAAAGACCTGAGATGATTGTCGTTGCGGGACCTGTCTGGGACTGCTCGGCAATCTTTTTGACTGATTTATAGGAATCAGAAGTATAGACCTCAGTAATTGTACCGATAAGGAGACCTACGATAAGACCTGCGATGATGGCGATGAAAGCACCGATGCCTTCGAAGCACATTGTGCAGAGAACATAGGCCGCGATAACGACGAGAGCTGAGGAAACCCACTGAGCTATTTTAAGAGCTGTGTGCGGGTTGGAACCGTCTTTGCCCTTTACGAAGAATGTGGAAATGATGGAAGCGACGATACCGAGAGCTGCAAGGAAGAGCGGGAAGAATACGCCTGCGCCGGGGATGAGTTCTTTGACAACAGCCGTGTCGGACTTCGCGAGGAGAGCACCGAGTGTAACGGCTGAAACGATAGAGCCGACATATGACTCATAGAGGTCAGCGCCCATGCCTGCAACGTCACCTACGTTGTCGCCTACGTTGTCGGCGATAACTGCGGGGTTTCTGGGATCGTCTTCGGGAATGTTGTTCTCAACCTTACCTACAAGGTCAGCGCCTACGTCGGCAGCCTTGGTGTAGATACCGCCGCCTACACGGGCGAAAAGTGCGATTGAAGAAGCACCGAGTGAGAAACCGAAGAGGATGTTCGTGTCACCCTTGAAGATGATGTAGATGAGACCTACACCGAGGAGACCGAGACCTACAACGGACATACCCATGACGGCACCGCCTGAGAAGGCGATAGAGAGGGCCTTGTTCATGCCTCCCTCTTTAGCCGCGTTGGCTGTACGTACATTTGCCTGAGTCGCAACCGTCATGCCGAAGAAACCGGCGAGTACTGAGAAGAGGGCGCCTGCTGCGAAGCAAACAGCCATTTTCCAGTTGATGGCGATACAGATGACCGCGAAGAGAACGATTACGAATACGACGAGAATCTTGTACTCAGCAGTAAGGAATGCGCGTGCACCCTCGTGAATGCTGGCAGAGATCTCTTTCATTCTTTCAGTTCCGGGAGCGGCTTTCTTTACTTTCATCGCAAGGAAGAGCGCGAAGCAGAGAGCAAGAACGCCTGCTACGGGAACGAGCCAAAGAAGGTTCTGCATAACTTAAATCCCCCATTTAACAATGTAATTTATGTCTTTGACGCGTATTAGTCTAACATTACAAATTATAAAAATCAATGATTTTGAACTCATATTTTTGACATTATTATGACAATTCGGCAAAGGATACAAAAGGGTCTGAGCTGCACCCGTTTTATTTGTCGTTAAAGACAAGAACCGGCTTTTTCGTCAGAATTCAAAAAAAGTTCAAAAAAATATCAAAAAAACCTTGCAAACACGCCATTCATATAATATAATTGTGTCATAAAGTGGAGCGAATTTCCACCAAAATGGTTAAAAGTGGGGCAAAAAAGGGGAACAATAATATGGATTTCCTTGGCGTATACAACCACACGTTGGATGCCAAAAATCGAATATTCATCCCTTCCAAGTACAGAGAGGACTTGGGAGAGACTTTTGTTGTATGTAAGGCCCCTGACGAGTGCCTTTACGTCTACTCCCAGGCGGAGTGGGAAAAGGTATCCGAACAGATAAAGAACCTCCGCCCGGATCCCGAGAAGAGGCAGACGGCTGAAGACATCAACCGTTTCAAGAGAAGCTTCTTCGGCAAGGCCGACAAGGTCGACATGGACAAGCAGGGCCGTTTCACGATAAAGGCCGAGCTGCTCGAGTACGCACACCTCACGAAGGACGTCGTAATCGCCGGAGCGGGAAACAAATTTGAAGTATGGGATGCCGAAGCGTTCGAGCGTGACAGCTACAAGACGAGAGATGCATACGATCTCGACATTGAGGTTATCTTCTGATGAGCGAATCTTTTTCGCATATACCCGTGCTGTATGAGGAGACGATAGACTCCCTGCACGTTGTGCCCGACGGAGTCTATGTCGACTGTACGGCGGGCGGCGGAGGACATTCCGCCGGCATACTTGAGCGCCTGGGCGACGGCGGCCGTTTAATCTGTATCGACCGCGATCCCGACGCCGTCGCGGCTCTGACCGCGCGTTTCGGGTCCGACGCACGCGTAACAATTGTTCACGATAATTATTCAAATATAAAGAGAATCCTGGAGGACAACGACATAGGAGGAGCGGACGGCATACTTGCCGACCTCGGAGTCAGTTCACACCAGCTCGACACCGCGGAACGCGGATTCTCGTTTCATAACGATGCGCCTCTCGACATGAGGATGAGCAGGGAAGGGCCTACGGCGGCAGATCTCTGCAACACGCTTCCGAAGGAGGAACTCGCGAGAATCATCCGCACTTACGGAGAAGAGAGATACGCAAACAGCATTGCGGAACGTATTGTAAAGGAAAGAGCCTTTACACCCATAGAAACTACATTGCAGCTTGCGAAAATAGTCTCGGAATCCATGCCCGCGAAGGCGCGCAGAAACGGACATCCCGCGCGCAGGACATTTCAGGCTTTACGCATAGAAGTAAACGGTGAACTCGATTCACTGGCCGAATCGGCGGAGGACATGTTTGACTGTCTGAAGACCGGAGGCATACTTTCGATAATCACTTTCCACTCCCTGGAGGACAGGGCAATAAAGCAGGAGTTTGCGAAACTCTGCGAGGGCTGCACATGCCCGCCCGAGTTCCCTGTCTGTGTCTGCGGAAAGACACCGAGGGGAGAACTCCAGTTTAAGTTCAAGGCGGCTTCCGAGGACGAACTTGATGACAACCAGAGAGCGAGATCGGCCAAATTACGCTCGATTATTAAACTGAAAGATTAATTACATCATATAAAAGAGAGGAGGGCGGAATCATTGGCTTACAACAGAACAGAAGCGGTTGATATGCGGCGCGCACAGCACGGTTCCGCTGCTCCGAAGAGAAAGCCTCAGTATCAGCCGAGGCGTGCGGCCCCGAAACCGTATGTCGTCGAGAAGTCGAAGAGGCAGCTCCGTATAGAGGAATTCCGCAACAGCAGGAAAGCGATGAAGATTCTCGCCGTATGCTCGATATTCTTCTTCTTTATAGCGCTGCAGATCTACAGTCAGGTCCAGGTGGACGAGCTCGACCGCGAGCTCGACTCGGTAAACGCCCAGATAGCGGTGGTTGAGAGTGAAAACACCCGTCTGAGCATGGAACTTGACTCGGCAATATCACTCGAAAAAGTTGATGACTACGCACAGAACGTGCTGGGAATGGTGAAGGTGGAGAATTACCAGATCTCCTATATTGACATTTCCGGCGGTGATACCGTCACCCAGAGCGGAGGCAAGGTACAGAAGTCTCTCTGGGAGACCATAAAAATGTTCTTCTGAGCGGAATTTAAATGAGAGTTAGGGATGATATCCTTAACTCTCATAGTCGTATTTTTTTATATATATTTAATTATTATAAGGGAGTTTTAACCGTGGCAAGAGAGCTTAAGAGCAAACTGAATAAGAGGGCTTTCACGGCTCTTCTCATAACCTGTATCCTCGGTTTCGGTATGGGTGCGTTCGGCCTTATCAACGTAGGTGTCGTAAACGGCGAGAAGTATAAATTGAAGGCTGAATCGCAGCAGCTCTCCGACACAAAGGTCTCTGCTCTCCGCGGAACCATCTACGATGCCAACATGAATCCGCTCGCCCAGTCGGCGGATGCCTGGAAGATTTTCATCAACCCCTCGAAGATAAGCGACCAGGAGACAATGGAGACAATCGCTGAGGGACTCTCCGCCATCCTGGACCTCGATTACGAGACAGTGCTTGAAAAGTGCAGCAGAAGCAAGTACGCCTATGTGCTCATAAAGTCACAGGTCGAGTACGAGGACAAGAACGCGGTAATCGAATTCCGCAACGCCCACAAGGGCTACAACCAGATAATCGGCACGGAAGATGACGTGAAGAGATACTATCCGTTCGGCAGTTTTGCCTCATCCGTTCTCGGCTTCACCGGTGACGGCGATGTAGGACGCTCCGGACTCGAATACTACTACGACGACATTCTGACCGGCACTGCCGGACGAATTATAACGGCAAAGAACGCGAAGCAGATAAGGATGTCCTCCGATTACTCGACATATTATGCCGCGGAGACGGGCCTTAACCTGCAACTTACAATTGACCAGGTAATCCAGTACTACCTCGATACGGCCCTGGAGAACGCAGTGAAGCTCAACGACGCGACCTACGGTTACGGCATAGTCATGGACGTTGAGACGGGCGCTATCCTTGCGATGAGCACGAAGCCCGACTTCGACTGCAACTCACCCTACGCCATAAACGAGGAGACGGAGACCAAGATAGACGAGGAACTCGCGGACGAGGAGGGCAATATTGACGAGAAGGCGAAGAGCGATGCAGTTGTCGCCGCCCGTTATGCCCAGTGGAGAAACAGGACAATCTGTGACTCCTACGAGCCCGGTTCGGTCTACAAGTGTATTACCGCCGCGGCGGGCATTGAAGAGGGCGTTGTAAAGCCCGAAGAGATGTTCAACTGCACGGGCAGCTATGAGGTTGCAGACCGCACATACCACTGCTCGCACAGGGCGGGCCACGGCGTTGAGGACTTCACCACGGCCATGATGAACTCCTGCAACCCGATCTTCATCCAGGTCGCACAGCGCCTGGGCAAGGCGACATTCTACAAGTACTTCGAGGCCTTCGGCTTTGCCGAGGGAACCGACATTGACCTCCCCGCGGAGTTCGAGCCCGGCGCGGATGTCACATACCACTCATTCAGCAGACTCACATCGGTTGCCATGGCCTCCGAGTCATTCGGACAGACATTCCAGGCGAGCCCCATTCAAATAATCAACGCGATAAACGCGATAGCGAACGGCGGCAAGCTCATGCAGCCCTACATTGTCGGCTCAATGCTTGACGAGGACGGCAACAGGGTATATGAGCGCGAGCCGGTTGTAAAACGCCAGGTAATCTCACCCGAGACGGCGAACACCCTCAACATGATGATGGAGAAGGTCGTAAGCGCCGGTACGGCGAGAAACGCCTATGTGCCCGGTTACCGCGTAGCGGGTAAGACCGGTACTTCGCAGAAGCTGACACTCGGCGAGGAGATCTACGTCGCCTCGTTCTGCGGCTTCGCTCCGGCGGACAACCCGCGCGTCTCAGTGCTTATCGCGATAGACGAGCCCAAGGCGGGCGCCTTCACCGGCGGTTCAGTCGCCGGCCCCGTCGCGGCTGAGGTTATAGAGAAGACCATGCAGTACTTAAACGTCGAACCGCAGTACACGGACGACGAGCTTGCAAGGCTCGAGGAGAGCGTGGTCAAGGTCACGGGCGATACGGTCGCTATGGCACAGAAGGAACTTCAGAGCAAGGGCTTCACCGTCAAGGTCATGGGCACGGGCGACAAGGTCGTCAAGCAGTTCCCGAGACCGGGACAGACACTTTCAAAGAACGGTGTTGTAGTTCTTTACACGGAGGATATGGATCCCGCAATGGTAACGGTACCGAACCTCACCGGACTCTCGGTTGCTGAGGCGAACAACGTCGCCGTTGCATGCGGACTCAACATAAGGCGCACGGGCTACACGAAGGGTGACAACATAGCTTCGTACAGACAGAGCTCCGAGGCGGGAACGGACGTCCAGATGGGTACGGTTGTAACCGTTTACTTCAGAACTGAAATCAAAGAGGAAGACTGATGAAAAGACTTACGACTGAAGAGATTGCAAGAGTCTGCGGCGGCACCGCCTCGGGCCATGCGGATATAACCTCGGTTGTCATCGACAACCGTGAGGTAACTCCCGGTGCGCTCTTTATTGCCATAAAAGGCGAGCGCCTCGACGGACATGCCTTCGTCGACGCGGCCGTTTCAGCCGGGGCCGCTGCAGTCATGGTTCACAATGACGGCGTCAATGTGAGCGTCCCGGTCATAAAGGTCGCGGACACCGAGAAGGCATTTCTCGATCTCGCGCGAGCCTACAGGGAGAGCTTTGACATACCCGTCGTCGCACTGACGGGCAGCGTCGGTAAGACGACCACCAAGGAGATGATCTGGTGTGTCTTAAACGCAAAGCACAATGCGCACAAGACCGCCGGTAACCTCAACAACTCGATAGGCGTGCCGAAGGTGCTCCTGGGCCTTGAGCCTGAGCACACAGCCGCTGTCGTCGAGATGGGAATGAACCATAAGGGCGAGATCTCCGTTCTCTCGAAGACCGCACTTCCGAACATGGCGGTAATCACCAATGTCGGAGTGTCTCACATAGAGAACCTCGGCAGCAGGGAAGGCATACTCGCCGCAAAACTTGAAATACTCGACGGCCTGAAGGAGGGCTCAACGCTCATCCTGAATGCCGACAACGATATGCTCTCGAAGGTGAAGGAATCCGATTTCGACAATCGCTTCCCGATAAGGACCTTCGGAATTCACGGTGACGCGGACGTCACCGCAAGAGACATCAAATATCTCGAAGCTTCTACCGAATTTACGGCATCGGTCAGACCTTCGAGGTTGTCCGGCCTTGACGGCGCCGACGGATGCGAGAGCGAAGACTGTTCGTTCGACGTTTTCCTCCCTACGACGGGCGAGCACAACGTGTACGACGCTCTCGCCGCGATAAGTGTCGGCGCCGAGCTGGGCATAGAACCCGAAAGCATGGCGAAGGCCCTTGAGGGTTATGTGCCGGCCGGCATGCGTGAGAAAGTGGAGATCGTGGGCGGCATAACCCTCGTCGAGGACTGCTACAACGCGAGCCCCGACTCGGTACGCGCTCTCTCAAACACACTCAGGATAAAAGGCGAGGGCGGCCACAGAAAGATCGCCGTCATCGCGGACATGCTTGAACTCGGAGACTACAGCGAGAAGGCGCACCGCGACTGCGGCAAATATCTTGCGGACGCAGGCGTCGACATGCTCATGACCTACGGTCAGCTCGCGAGATACACCGCAGATGAAGCAAAAAAAGAGGGAGTCCTCAGGGTTCTCGAGTTTGACTCGAAGGAGGAACTTGCGAGACACCTCATACCGATGCTCAGACCCGGCGATGTCGTGGCGTTCAAAGGCAGCCGCGGCATGCAGCTTGAAGACGTAATTGAGCTCGTAAAAGGAGAAATCAAATGAATACGGTTGTAAATTACATTGTGGCCATCGTGCTGAGTTTCCTTATCTCAGCCTTGCTCGGCTATGTCGTCGTACCCTGGCTCCATAAGCTCAAATTCGGCCAGACCATTCTCGACATAGGACCGAACTGGCACAAGAACAAGCAGGGCACACCTACAATGGGCGGAATAATGTTCATCATCTCCGTCATCGTCACAACTGCCGTCGTAATAGGCCTGAACCTGATCCTCGGCAAGGATGTGGTCGGAATGGGAAGCCCCGTGCCCGACAGCCTCAAGGTCAAACTCTATGCCGGCATAGTCCTGGCTCTCGGCTTCGGCCTCATAGGTTTTGCTGATGACTATATCAAGGTTGTCAAAAAGCAGAACGAGGGCCTGACCGTAATTCAGAAGACACTGCTTCAGCTGGCTCTCTCAGCCGCTTATATAGTTTCGCTCTCCCTCTCGGGAGACCAGTTCATGTTCATACCGTTCAAGGGCAATGTGACCTACGGCTCGCCGATAATCTTCGCGATATTCACGGTTATCGTCATCTACGCCACGGTTAACGCCGTAAACTTCACGGACGGTGTTGACGGACTCTGCGCCTCGGTCACTGTCACCGCGGCTCTCTCGTTCGCGGTTATGGCCGCTCTGCGCCACTATATGGGCGCATCGCTCGTCTCGTGTGCGCTCCTCGGAGCCTGCGCGGGCTACCTCATCTGGAACTGGCACCCGGCCAAATGCTTCATGGGAGATACGGGCTCCATGTTCCTCGGCGGCATGATTGTCGCTCTGGCTTACGCCATCGACTGCCCGCTGATTCTTCTCGTCGCAGGTTTCGTATATGTCCTCGAGGGCCTCTCGGACGTAGTTCAGATAGGCTATTTCAAAGTTACGAAGAGAATAGCCAGACGCAAGGATTCCAAGGCCACCGGCAAGAGACTTCTCAAGATGGCGCCCATACATCACCACTTTGAAAAGAGCGGATGGTCTGAAGTCAAAATCGTAATCGTGTTCTCACTTGTGAACCTTCTGGCGGGTGCGCTTGCCTGCCTTCTCATAAAATTCGGATAAACGGAGACTCCTATGGCTGCTGAAAACACTAAAAGAAGAATAGACCCGAAGCTCCTGTCACACGGCGGAATGGACCTCACATTCCTCACGCTGGTACTGATGCTTCTGACGATCGGACTCATCATGATGTTCTCCGCGTCTTACACCTACTGTTATTACAACAATAACGGTGACAGTCTCTATTACTTCAAACGTCAGTTCTTCTTTGCCGTCGTCGGACTCGCAGCCATGTTCGGTGCTTCAAAGTTCCACTACAGGGCATACCGCTTCATGGCGAGACCGCTCATGTACGCGTCGCTGGTGCTCCTTGTGGTCGTGCTCGTGGTTCCGCCGCCGGCAGGATATGAGGGATTCCACAGATGGCTTTACATTCCCGGTGTCGTCACTTTCCAGCCCTCCGAAATCGCGAAACTCGCCATAGTCATCTTCCTTGCGAAGGACATAGGCGACCACTACAGTGAAATCAATTCGGACAAGAAGATGACCCTCGGCAACAGGACACTGTACGCGAGGACCTTCTATCTTCTCCGTTACATAATCATTCTCGGACTGTTCAGCGTGCTCGTGCTTCTCGAGAACCACGTATCCGGTACAATCCTTATCTTCATGCTCGGTATCATGATGCTCTGGCTGGCCGGCTTTGACTCAAAGTGGTTTATCGTTGCGGGCGTCGCTGTCGTTGCCGTGGCAATACTCGTAATCCTCAAGCCGTCGATTCTTCCGGCCCACGCGCAGCCGCGTATCACCGCCTGGCTCAACAAGGATTATGACCCTCAGGGCGTGCGCTGGCAGACTAACAACGCGCTCTACGCCATAGGCTCCGGCGGCTGGTTCGGAGTGGGCCTCGGCAACTCCAAGCAGAAGCAGCTCTACGTATCCGAGCCCATGAACGACTTTATCTTCTCGATTGTCTGCGAGGAACTCGGTATAATAGGAGCGGCGATAATCATACTGCTCTTCGTGCTTCTCGTATGGCGCGGATTCTATATTGCCTCCAAGACCGATGACAAGTTTGCATCGCTCCTGGTACTCGGCCTTTCCTTCCAGATTGGCCTTCAGGCTGCCCTCAATATCGCGGTTGTCACGGACGTGCTTCCGAATACGGGCATAAGCCTTCCGTTCTTCTCATACGGCGGCACCTCGCTTATGATGCTGCTCGGTGAGATGGGACTTATCCTGGGCGTATCCAGGTATGCGAGAGTAAAGAAAAACCTATTCTGATTTTCCGGGGAGAATGAAATGAGGATACTATTTGCAACAGGCGGAACCGGCGGTCATATCAATCCGGCGCTTGCGGTGGCAAACAGAATAAAGGCCGTGTACGGTGATGAGGCGGAGATACTCTTCGTCGGCACACCTGACCACATGGAGGCCAGACTCGTCCCGAACGCGGGATACGATTTCAAGACAATAAGGATAAGCGGATTCCAGCGCAGCTTTACGCCGAAGAACATCGCGCGAAACATAGCTACGCTGTTTCGCATTGTCTCCAGCTCGCAGGCGGCAGTGAAGATAATAAAGGAATTCGTCCCGGACGTAGTCGTCGGATTCGGCGGCTATGTAAGCGGACCTGTCTTAAATGACGCCCACAAACTCGGAATCCCGATAGCAATACACGAACAGAATGCCTTTCCGGGCATAACGAATAAGTCCCTCGCGAAGGTCGCGGATGTCGTAATGCTGACATCCGAAGAGGCGAGGGAGAGAATGGAATGCAAAAACGAGCCCGTAATCACGGGCCTGCCCGTCCGCGACGAACTCATAAACGCGGACAGGGCGCAGGCCAGGGCCGCGCTCGGCCTGCCCGACGACAAGATATTCATCCTGTCGATGGGCGGCAGCCTCGGCGCGGAGGCCGTAAACAAGGCCGTGACCGGACTCATAGTAATAAAGGAAGAGGATCACGACTGTATTTTTATGCACGCCTACGGCCAGTACGGCAAATGGGTGCCGGACAGCCTCGCGGAACTCGGCGTGGATGTTGAAAACCGCGACGACATAATCCTGCGTGAGTATATTGACGACATGCAGGTGTGCATGCCGGCCGCGGACATACTTATCTGCCGCGCCGGAGCCTCATCTCTCTACGAGATACGGGCGCTCGGCAAGGCCTCGATTCTCATCCCTTCGCCGAACGTCGCCGAGAACCATCAGTACTATAATGCGATGGAACTCGTGAAGGGCGGCGCCGCGAAGATAATCGAGGAGAAGGACCTCACGCCCGTACTCCTCGCTGACACGATAAACGAACTCCTCGCGAATCCTGATCAGATCCGCGAGATGGAGAAAAACGCAAAGTCCATGGCGATTTTAAACGCCACGGACCTCATAGTGGAAAATATTGTAAAACTCGTAAAGCCGAAAGAGGAGAAAACGGACAAAAACGAAGAGATTGACTAAAAAAAGACAATCTTTCGAACAATAACTAAAATTGTTCGTCCGTATTGCCTGAATTTTGTATATATGGTATACTAACGGAGATATTGCAAGACTATAAACAAAAGCAATGTCGAAAGGGGTTTTTTTAATGTTATTCCAACTTTACAGTGCTCATGCTTCTATGCAGCTCATAGGCTGGGTACTGGTGTTCGTAGGCCTCATCGTAATGAACGAGATCGGCCGCAGAACAAAATGGGGCGGCATGGCTATCTTCGTAGTCATCCCCACAATCCTTACTGTTTACTTCATCCTCGCTCACCTCGGTATGTTCGGTGGCAAGATGAACCCGACAGTAGCATTCATGGACGGCTGGTTCCACTATTTCAAACTCTATGCTGCTGACATCGGATGCGTAGGCTTTATGATGATCAAGTACGGCTGGGGTATCGGTAAGAAAAAGTGGTTCAAGTGGTTCCCTTGGTTCATCGTTGCAGCTAACATCATGATCGCCAACGTTTCCGACATGGAGTCTGCTCTTGCAGCTCTCAAGATCACAGGAAACCTTTCAGGCGCATGGTGGGCTTCAAACGAAGGCGTATTCATCTACGGCGGTTGGTGGAATGTTGTTAACGCCCTTGCAGGCCTTATCAACATCTTCTGCATGACAGGTTGTATCCACCTTTACACCTCCAAGGATAAGAACAAGTCAGACATGCTCTGGCCTGACATGACCATCTGGTTCATTCTCGCTTACGATGTCTGGAACTTCGAGTACACATACCTCAACCTTCCTACACACTCATGGTATTGCGGTGTTGCTCTTCTTCTTGCTCCTACATTTGCTAACGCATTCTGGAACAAGGGCGGCTGGATTCAGAACCGTGCCAACACTCTTGCTATCTGGTGCATGTGGGCACAGGTTGTTCCTATGTTCCAGCTCAGCTCCAGATTCGCTGCTGCTCTTCCGTCAGTTTACGGCGGTGCAACAGAGGCAGGCGTTACAACAATGGATCTCTACTCAAAGGCTATCGCTCTTTACAATGCCGGTCAGGGTAAAACCGCTGAGGCAGGCAAGATCATTGCCGACATGGGTATCACAGCAGATCCTCGTATGCAGGGCTTCGTAGCTATCATGGCTATAGCTATCAACGTAGTTTGCATGACGGTTATCATCACAAGGTCTCTCAAGGCCGGCAAGAACCCGTACAGCAACAACGTATTCGAAGGCACAAAGGACTTCGAGGAAGCAATGGCTCGTGCAGGAGTAGCATAAGCACAAAAGTTGTTTTAAAACTGAAAAACCTGATTAGACTTGCCACCGGCGTGAGGTCTCTTCGGCCTCTCGCCGGCGGCAAAGCCATAGTTTAAGGACCTATTTATTTCGTGGAGGATTATTTATGGCGGGAACAAACCCTAATTATCCACTTCGCCCCGACTATGTGGACGTAAGCGGTCCCATGAAGCCGAATATTGCGGCTCTCGGTAAACTCATTACCGACCGTGTTCCCATAAAACTCGGAATTGCAAAGGTTACAAAGGACGATCCCGAATACTGGGCAGTCCGTATTCTCGTTGAGGATGACGACGACCTTGCAAAGTGGGTTATTGACAATTTCAAAGCTATCAGAAAGCCCAAGACTTTCGCACAGCTTAAAGCAAGTTCAGGTCTCAGTGATGAGGAGCTCACAGCCAAGCTTGAGAAGCTTTCCTACAACGGTATCATTGAGTGGAACTATGAAAACCTTGACGGCACGAATCCGACCAATGAGAAGAGATGGATTCTGCCCATGTTCGTCCCCGGTTCAGGCGAGTTCTCAAACATGAACATCAAGATGATGGACGAGCATCCGGAACTCGGTATGTTCTTCGAGCATATGACGAGACTTCCTCTTGAAAAGATCACAAAGATGGTTCCTCCGGGAGGAGCAGGCATAGGCATGCACGTAATCCCCGTAGAGAAGGCCATCGACATGAACGAACAGGCCATAGATATTGAACGTATATCTCACTGGCTTGACAAATACGAAGGCAAGTATGCCGCTTCACCTTGTTCATGCCGCCGCAGCCGTATGACATTTGACGAGGGCTGCGCCGACGACTTCCATGACTGGTGTATCGCCGTCGGCGATATGGCTGATTATGTTGTCGAGACCGGCAAGGGCGGACGCTACATCACCAAGGAAGAAGCGCTTGAAATATTCAAGAAGGGCGAGGACAACGGCTTCGTTCATCAGATTACGAACATCGACGGTGAGGACAAGATCTTCGCTATCTGTAACTGTAACGTAAACGTCTGCTACGCTCTTCGTACATCACAGCTCTTCAACACACCGAACATGTCTCGTTCGGCCTATGTTGCAAGAGTAGACAAAGAGAACTGCGTAGCATGCGGACGCTGCGTCGAGTATTGCCCGGCAGGTGCCGTAAAACTCGGCCAGAAGCTCTGTCTCAAGGACGGTTCCGATGTCAAGTATCCGAAGCAGGTTCTTCCTTCGCAGAAGAAGTGGTCTGAGGACGACTGGGACTGGGATTACAGAGACAACAACCGTATAAACTGCTACGACACAGGTACGGCTCCCTGTAAGACAGCCTGCCCGGCTCACATCGCCGTTCAGGGTTACCTGAAACTCGCTGCACAGGGCAAGTACGACAAGGCTCTCGCTCTCATCAAGAAGAACAACCCGCTTCCCGCAGTCTGCGGCCATATCTGCAACAGACGCTGCGAAGACGCTTGCACAAGAGGCACGGTTGACCAGGCTATCGCCATTGATGAGGTCAAAAAGTTCCTTGCTGCAAGAGACCTCAATTCCGCTACAAGATACATACCTCCGAAAGTTATTCCGAAGGTACAGGGCGGATTTGACGAGAAGGTTGCCATCATAGGCGCCGGCCCCGCAGGTCTCTCATGCGCATTCTATCTCGCTGAGATGGGTTACAACCCGACAATCTTTGAGAAGAACGAAAAAGCCGGCGGTATGCTCGTTTACGGCATCCCGTCATACAAGCTTGAGAAGGACGTAGTTCAGGCTGAGATTGACATCATCAAGGAGATGGGCGTTGAGATCAAGACCGGTGTTGAAGTCGGCAAGGACATCACTCTTGACGAGCTTCGCGCACAGGGCTACAAGGCATTCTACATCGCCATCGGCTGCCAGGGCGGCAGAAAGGCCGGCATCCCGGGTGAGGACGCTGAAGGCGTTATGACTGCTGTTGACTTCCTTCATGCTGTTACAGACGACGAGTCACTCAAGGTTGAGGGCGATGTAGTCGTCATCGGTGGCGGTAACGTTGCCATAGACGTATCAAGAAGTGCTGTAAGATGCGGAGCAGCTTCCGTCAAGCAGTATTCACTTGAGACAAGAGACATCATGCCCGCTTCTGACGAAGAAGTTGCAGAGGCTTCGGCCGACGGCGTTGAGATCAACTGCGGCTGGGGCCCGAAGGAAATCCTCGTTGAGGACGGAAAAGTCAAGGGCATCGTACTCAAGAAGTGCACATCCGTATTTGATGCTGAAGGCAAGTTCGCTCCTCAGTATGATGAGAACGACCTCGTAACAGTTGAATGCTCTCACGTATTCCTTTCAATCGGCCAGAGCATTCTCTGGGGCGACCTCCTCAAGGGCTCCAAGGTTGAGCTCGGCAGAGGACAGGGCGCGGTTGCCGATGCAGTCACATATCAGACTGCAGAGCCCGACATCTTCGTCGGCGGTGACGTTTACACAGGTCCCAAGTTTGCCATCGATGCAATTGCAGCAGGTAAGAAGGGCGCATGGTCAATCCATCGCTTCGTACAGCCGCACGCATCTCTCACAATAGGCAGAAACCGCTATGAGTTCAAAGAACTCGACAAGGAAAACATCACTATTCCCGACTACGACACAAGCAAGCGTCAGATCCCCGGAAAGAGCGACAAGATCACTGATCCCGTTCATTCCTGGAGAGATCCGAAACTTGTCTTCACAGAGGAGCAGGTCAAGACTGAGACTGCAAGATGTCTCTCCTGCGGCGCCTCCATCGTTGACGAGAACAGGTGCGTAGGCTGCGGTGTCTGCACAACCAAGTGCGAATTCGACGCTATCCACCTCTTCAGGGATAACCCCGAATGCAGCACAATGAGACGCAGCGAAGACAAACTCAAGTATATCCTTCCCAATGGCCTTAAACAGGCAATCAAGATTAAATTCAAGGGTGGTAAGGCTTAATTTATGCATGAGCTTGGAGTAGTTTTTACAATCATTAAAACTCTCGAAGATGTCGGAAAGGAAAATAACGTCTCCCATATTGAATCTGTTACGATTCAGCTCGGTGAGGTCTCCGGAGTTGTTCCGGATCTTCTCAAGGACGCCTGGAAATGGGCGGCTGCGAAACATGAAATCACCGATGGGTGCGAGATGCTCATAGAGACATTGCCCGCAGTTACTTTCTGTGAAGACTGCGAGAGTGAATACGAAACCGTGGCTCATGGTAAAACCTGCCCGAATTGCGGCAGTGAGCATACCTACTTACTACGAGGCAATGAGTTCATGATAAAGGAAATCTCTGCCACGTAGGAAAGCGATCTTCAGGCCCGGATTCGACAGAATTCGGGCCTTTTCTCTTTATTTACCGGAGGTAAACAATGGCTGAAAGCATGTCCAAGGCCGAAGAGCGAAAGGCGCACCGTGACCAAAGGAAAAACGAGCGGAAGCTCCAGATGCGAATCTTCTACATCGCCCTGATTCTGCTCGTCGTAATCATCGGTGTAATCCTCTCCTTTACCGTGTTCTTTCATGTGAGCAGGGTGGAGGTGCGCGGATACAGCGTCTACGCCGAGGACCTGGTTGTCGACTCGTCCGGCATCCATACCGGAGACAACCTCTTCCTCATAAACCGAGGCAAGGTAAAAGAGCATATTGTGCAGAAACTGCCGTACATCGGAGATGTGACGGTTAAAATCTCTCTGCCCAACAAGATAGTAATCACTGTCTTTGAGACCTCTGCCGTCAGCGTTGTACAGTCCGGAAACAACCTCGTTTTACTCAATGAAAACGGCAAGGTGCTCGGCACCGCAGCCTCAATGGACGAGATTTATGAAAACGGTATCCTCGAGGACGGTATCAAGCTTGAGCGTGGCGAGGCCGCCGAGTTTGAAAACGAGGATCTTCAGACCTCCGAGCCCGCGGCCCCGGCTGAAGCACCGGCCGAGGCGACTGCCGAGGCAGCTGCCGATCCGGCAGGAGAGGCCGCAGCGGCACCCGAAGGCGGTGCCGAAAGCTCCGCTACCGGCAACGGCGAGATGGTTTATGCCACGCCGGGCGGCAATGTGGCTCAGTCGCCCGTAAAGGAGCCGGAGCCGGAAAAACCGGTATATGTACTCTGCAATGACAACATCGTCACCTTAAAAGGTGTAAAGGTAAAGAGCGCAAAAACCGGAAAAACAGTTGAGTTTGACTCCGAAAAGACACTCAATATCTACACTGAGATAATGAATCTTTTCATTGGAAACAGCATCACCGGAATAACCGAACTCAACCTTAAAGACGTATACAACATAACTATGAGTTATGAGAACAGAATAGATGTAAAGGTAGGTTCCATTACAAACCTTGACAGCAAGATGGCATTCGCCGCGAAGGTCATAAAAGACCAGGATGCGGCCGAGCCTGACCAGAGGGGAGTAATCGACCTCACCATTGACAAGAAGGCCTATTTCCAGCCTGAGACAACGACGAAACCGACCACGACCGAACCCACCACTGCAGCGGAGGGAGAGACCACTCCCGAGGGTGAAACCACCACTGAACCGGAGGGCGAGACCATGACGAATTCCGCCGGTGAAAGGATCCAGGTCGCGCGTACAACAGTAAAAGAGACTACAACAAATCAACCATAAAGAAGTATTGAAATTTGTTAATTCTTATGCTACTATATAATGTGTATTTATATATGTAATAATATATCTATTACTGAATATTAAACTGTTTTATAAACGGGAACTGATTAATAGGAGGAAGCTCTATGGGATTTGAAATGGCAGCTGATTTTGAGAGCGTTGTACAGATTAAAGTAATCGGTATCGGCGGCGGCGGCGGAAATGCCGTAAACCGCATGATCAGATCCGACATCAAGGGTGTCGAGTTCATAGCAATCAACACCGATAAGCACGTTCTCCTTCAGTCACAGGCAACTCATAAGATTCAAATAGGCGAGAAGGTTACAAGAGGTCAGGGTGCAGGCGCCCGTCCCGAAATCGGACAGCGCGCAGCCGAGGAGAGCAAGGACATCATCACTGATGCTCTCAAGGGCACTGACATGATCTTCATCACAGCCGGTATGGGCGGCGGCACAGGTACAGGCGCGGCTCCCATCATTGCAGCTACTGCAAAAGAGATGGGTATCCTTACAGTCGGTATCGTTACAAAGCCCTTCAGCTTCGAAGGTAAGCACCGTATGGAGCAGGCTGAGGCCGGTATCAAGGAACTCGCCAAGAACGTTGACAGCCTTATCGTAATTCCCAACGAAAGACTTAAACTTCTCTCAGGTGAGAAGATTACTCTCGCCAATGCATTTGACGCTGCGGACGACATCCTTCGTCAGGGCGTTAAGTCAATCTCAGAGCTCGTTGCAAACGCAGGTTACATCAACCTCGACTTTGCAGATGTAAGCTCTATCATGCGCGATGCAGGACAGGCCCACATGGGTGTCGGCCGTGCATCCGGCAAGGACAAGGCCGAGGCTGCTGCCAACCTGGCTATTACAAGTCCTCTTCTTGAAACAACAATCGACGGCGCTCACGGCGTCATCATCTCAATAACAGCTTCTCCTGATGTTGGTCTTGACGAAGTAACTCAGGCCTCCGAACTTATTTCCGGTGCGGCTCATCCGGATGCAAACATCATCTGGGGTGTCAGCTTCGACACATCACTTCAGGACGAGATCATCGTTACAGTCGTTGCCACAGGCTTCGGTCCCGAGGGCTTCAAGCACGCAAAGGCTGTAAAGGAAGTTGCTGAAGACAGCGATTCCCGTGAGGATATCACAAACATCATGGCTTCCGATGACGATATCATGGGCTTCGGTGAGGACTCAGGTTCCTCATCTGCCGGCGGATTCGGCATGGACGACGGCTATTTTGATGCTCTTGACGATATTTTCTCAAGCAGAAGCTGATTTAGTTGTTGATTTTTATCACTCAGTGTGTTAAAATGCACGAGTGTTTTACTTAAGATAAAGACTCGAGGTGAACGAAAATGAAAGAGGGAATCCACCCGAACTACGCACCTACAACGGTTAAGTGCGCATGCGGTGCTACAATCGAGACAGCTTCCACAAAGGAAAATCTTCGTGTAGATATTTGCTCAAACTGTCACCCGTTCTTCACAGGTAAGCAGAAGCTTGTTGATACAGGCGGACGCGTAGACAGGTTCAACAAGCGTTTTGAAAAGGCACAGCAGAAATAAAACATTCGAGCCGACACACATGTGTCGGCTTATGTTTTTATATGGCAGGAGGTGACCGGCATGAAATATCTGACAATAAAAGACGCGGCGCAGGACGAATTTACCGAGAAGCGCTCGCGTTTCATAGGCTATGCGAAGCCGGTCACGACCGAAGCTGAGGCGACAGCCTTTATTGAGGAGATCCGCAAGAAGCACTGGGACGCAAAGCACAATGTCTATGCCTACGTCCTGCGCGAGGGCAATGCCCAGCGCTACTCCGATGACGGAGAGCCACAGGGTACGGCAGGAGTGCCTGCTCTCGATGTGCTTAAAAAGCAGGGCGTCACAGACTGCGTGGTCGTTGTGACCCGCTACTTCGGCGGTATACTCCTGGGAGGAGGCGGCCTCGTACGTGCATACTCCCACGCGGCCTCCATAGCGCTGCAGGCGGCAGGCATAGTCGAGATGCGCAGTTTCACGAGCTGTGAAACGACGCTCGACTACAACCTCTACGGACGCCTGCCCGCGATTATTGCAGAACTCTCCGGCAAGGTCACTGACACTGAGTTTGCCGACTCGGTACACGTGAAATTTCTCATCCCCGAGGAATTCACGGACCTCTTTGCCGAGAAGTTCGCAGACCTCACCCTCGGCAAAGGCTCCTTTGATACCGGACCTGTTGTTTTCGGTGAATCTTAAA
>JAFSPP010000038.1 GCA_017451425.1 Clostridia bacterium
CTTTGCAAACAAATTTAAAGTTTACAAACTAATTATCGAGTAGTACCCGTCAATTGACAATAGTCCGTATACGGGCTATAATTGATTCAATAATTATATTGGTTAAATGTACCCATTTCTACCGTTAAAAAGGAGCAAACTATGAATAAAGGTTTAAAAGCGACTATTGAAAGTATTTTGTTTGAGGATAATGATGGTTGGCTAAGAGTTACATATCCGGGTAGTCCGACTACAGCAGTAGAATTTACTGACGACGGTGAGGCAAATATGAGAATAGTAACGGCACTTTCTAATAAAGTGCAATACTATAACGATTATCAAGATGTTACATGGTATTACTATTATGTTTTTAGAAAGGCGTCTTAATCACGCGGATGAGAAAAAAATAATATGGTTTTGCAAAAATCATTCAGGGTTTAAAGGTATAGTGAAAAGAAAATGAGCAGAAATATTGTGTATCATTATTGTTCGGCAGAAGTTTTTGAAAAGATAATTGTTAATAAGAAACTTCGCCTGTCTGATATTACTAAATCTAATGATTCTCAGGAAATTGCATGGACATCAAAACATATTCTGGATGTGTTTCTCAAGAATTACAACGAATCAAAGTGTATAAAATTAGAAAAACTATGCTCAAAAGAAGATTTTAAAAAACTATTAGAAGCAAGTTTTGAAGATTACTTTGAAAGTGGTTTATATAGTTTCCCTACATGTTGTTTTTCGGAGGATGGAGATTTATTAAGTCAATGGAGAGGATATGCAGATGATGCAAGTGGATTTTCAATCGGTTTTAACAAGAATGCACTTTTAAATTTAGGCGTATTTTCCGGAAGTGATATATGCAACACAAATACTATTGCATTTGGCAAAATCACATATGAAGATAATATGTTTTTTGTTGACCAATGTGCAAAAGATTGCTTAAAAGACTTGAAGAGGGAAAAAAGTATAGATGGCAATAAATCCGATTTGTTGCCTAAACAAAAAACAATAATGGATAGGTGGATGTTGACGTTGCTAAGACTATCCTTATATGTGAAAAACCCATTCTTTAGTGAAGAAAAAGAATGGAGGTTGTTATATTGTTGGAATACGAATTCATGTTCTGAAAAATTGCAAATAACAAATAAGCTGTTATTGACTGAGATAAATTTTTATGTGCGGGAGAATAGTATAGTTCCATATGTGGACTTAGATTTTAACAAACAGAAACACTTCATTGAGAAAGTAACTATTGGCCCTAAATGCAAGGCAACTGAAGATGAGATCAGTTATTTCTTAAAACTTAATGGCATTGGCGATTGTGAAGTGAAAAAGTCAATTGGCACGTATAGGTAATGGTGTCGCAAAGTATTTGGTGGTGATTGAGATATCATGTTATGCCAATTAAAAGACTCGGAGTAGCACTCCGAGTCTTATCTTTTTGATACTTCATTGTTTTTTACCGTTCGTAGAGAAAAAAGTGAAGATAAGATACCGTTCATACGGGAAAATAAACCTTTTATACCTAAAGCGAGATTTTTGAAAAACATCTTGTTATAATGCGGTTGTCATCGCTCTTCATTCCCGCGATGGGAAAGGAGGTGAACTATGGCAACAATTGCTGCATTCGTTGTGGCTGTCTTTGCAAATGTGTATTCGTACATTATTTGCAAACTGTTGGACTGGGACAGTCATAGGCGATGAATAAGTCTGACAAAAAGAAACCCCCGAAGCTGCCACTTCGGGGGTTTCGGACTATGGCAATTAAGTCAATAGCCGCATTCGCAATTATATTATACAACAATGATTGCAGTTGTCAATGTTTCGGATTATTTCTTCTTGTCGGAGAGGGTTTCGGCTACGCCTGCTGCGAGGCCGGCGACGCCCTGAATCTCTGAGGGGATGATAATCTTGTTGGCTTCGCCGTTTGCGGCTGCCTGGAAGGCCTCAAGCTTCTTGAGTGTGAGGACGGCGTCGCTGGGAGCGGCCTCGTTTAAGTACTTGATGGCGTCAGCTGTTGCCTGGTTTACGGCACGGATGGCTTCGGCTTCACCTTCTGCCTCACGGATGGCCGCTTCCTTCTTGGCCTCAGCTTCGAGGATTGCGGATTCCTTCTTACCTTCAGCAACAAGTACGGTTGACTTCTTTTCACCTTCGGCGATGAGGATGGCCTCACGGCGTTCACGCTCCGCCTTCATCTGCTTCTCCATTGCGTCACGGATGGCGGTCGGAGGCATGATGCTCTTGAGCTCAACGCGGTTTACCTTGATACCCCAGGGGTCAGTGGCCACGTCAAGGGCCTCTCTCATCTTGGAGTTGATTGTCTCACGTGATGTGAGGGTCTCATCAAGTTCGAGGTCACCGACGATGTTACGGAGTGTCGTGGCTGTGAGGTTCTCAATCGCCATGATGGGGCGCTCAACACCGTATGTGTAGAGCTTTGCGTCCATAATCTGGAAGAATACGACGGTGTCTATCTGCATCGTTACGTTATCCTTTGTGATAACGGGCTGGGGATCGAAGTCGACAACCTGTTCCTTTAAGGTTACGTTTGAAGCGACACGGTCGATGATCGGAATCTTTACGTGGATACCGGCTTTCCAGGTGGTCTGGTATTTGCCGAGACGCTCGATTACGAACTCACGTGCCTGCGGGACTATGCGGATGTTTGTGGCTATGAGTATTATTAAAATAACTAATAAAGCGGGACCTACAAATTCCATAGGGATACCTCCTTTGTTTTATTGATACTATTATACACTCCAAAGTGTACTGTTTTCAAGGTTTCTACAATATATTGTGTTGACAATGGGCTTTGGAGTTATTTATAATTTATTTGTACCCTTTTCTTAATTGTTTTTTAAGAAATAAGGCTTATTATGAAGCCGAAAATAAAAAAACCGAAGGAGTGGTTTTCGTGATAGAAGCTTTTAAGAAAATGATTGACAACTGGAAGGACTTTGAGGGCAGAACTTCGAGACCAGACTACTGGTGGGCAACGCTCGCATGGTTCATTATCTCAGTTGTTCTTAGCATCATCATTATCATACCGTTTGCAATAGGAGCGGCAATGGACAACGGTAGCGGTATCCTTTTCGCGCTCGGCGTTCTGATTGCAATAGCGGCAGGTGTTCTTTCCATCTTCATTGCGATTGCCGGACTCTCAATGAGCATTCGCCGTATTCGTGATGCGGGCTTCCCTTGGTGGTTCTGGTTCGTAAACTTTGTACCTTCAGTAGGTAACATCGCATTCATCGTACTTCTTTGCTTCCCGTCATCCGACGAACCCCGTGTAAACTTTGACGGTACAGGCAGTGCTTCAACGACTACTGTCAACGCAGCACCTGCTGCAGCAGCTGCAGCTGCTCCCGCAGCCGCACCGGTTGACAATTCTCCGATCGTTGACGTAACACCTGAAGAGGCTCCCGTAGTTGCTGAGACCGAAGAGGCCGCAGCCGTTGTTGAAGAGAAGGCTGAAGAAGCTGCAGAGGCAGTGGAAGCGGCTGTTTCAGACGAGTGGACATGCCCTTCATGCGGTATGAAGAACGACGGAAAGTTCTGCTCAGTATGCGGAGCTAAGAGACCGTAAAGGTAAAATGATTTACAATTATACAATTTTTATATGGGACGGCCGATTGGCCGTCCCATTTTTGGTGCTGCAACTCCCGCCTTTTATGCTATAATAGTGAGCGTAAACGGAAGGGAGTGATTGCATGAACGGTAAGCAACGCGTATCAATATGCGTTTTTCTGGCATGCGTAACTCTCATTCTCGGAATCCTTATCAGAACAGGTTACTATGAACTGAAGTCGGTTACCGTGCCGGAGAGCACCACCGCTGCGGTTGATGACAGGAGTGCAGCGGGCGAAGCCGGGGAGGAGCCGGAGGCCGCGAGTACAACGAGCGCTCAGGAGACGACAACGGAGGCTCCGGCCACGACTGCGGCGCCTACGACGGCAGCGCCCACGACTGCGAAGCAGACAACCGCTGCGCCTCAGACGACGGCAAAAACAACTGCCGCGACAACAAGGCAGACAACGAAGCAGACTACCGGACAGACGACAGCTGCGACCACTGCTGCGTCAAGTGCGCAGTTTCTGTCAATAGAGTCGTCCATGCTGTCGTCCGTAAATACGCAGCGCGTAAATGCGGGCCTGAGCATGCTCACAAGCTCTTCACAGCTCAATTACTGTGCGCGTATACGAGCTCAGGAACTGCTGACAAAAATGGACCACACAAGGCCCAACGGTACGGCTCCGTTTACGGTACTGGCGGAGAACGGCGTGGGCTATTCCGCTGCGGGTGAGAATATCGCCGCGGGTTACCCGGGTGTTGATTCCGTCATGAACGGATGGATGAATTCCACCGGCCACAGGGAGAACATTCTGAGTGCGAAATTTACTCAGATGGGATCCGCCTGCGCATATTTTCAGGGTTCACCCTACGGATATTACTGGGTGCAGCTTTTCATAGGATGAGAGGCTTTTGAAAAAAACACTTGCATTGTCCTTTTTAATCTGTTAATATATTCAAGCGTCCGAGCAACAGCTTGGGCACGACTTCCCGGACGGTCCTCTGACAATCCTTTGTGTATGAACGTTCTGATTTTTTTATTGGAGGAAAACAAAATGGATGCACTTAAAGTAATCACAGAAGGCCAGATTAAAGAGAACAAACCTGATTTTAACATCGGTGACACCGTAAAGGTTCACGTTAAGATTAAAGAGGGTAACAGAGAGAGAGTACAGGTCTTTGAAGGCACCGTTATCGCAAAGCGCGGCGGCGGAGTTTCCGAGACATTCACGGTTCGCCGTGTTTCCTACGGCGTAGGTGTTGAGAAGGTATTCCCCGTTAACTCACCGAACGTTGAGAAGATAGACGTAGTTCGCCGCGGTAAGGTCCGCAGAAGCAAGCTCTACTATCTCCGTGACCGTGTCGGTAAGGCTGCCAAGGTTAAGGAACAGCTTTAATTCATATGGCTTTTGGAGGACAACTTCGGTTGTCCTCTTTTTTTGTTGCCCTTATAAATGGTTTCGTTTATAATGTTATCTGTATTGTTATATCTAAACTGTAGTAGGAGAAGAAAGGAGGACGGGGATGACAGAACACTTCGAAGTCACTTTCAAAGACGCAAATGTCGTAAACAGTGCAAAGTACAAACGCGCGGAATCGGTTTATGACCTGCTCTCTTCCGTTGTGTCCGCCATCATATTCGTGGCGATTATACTTGTCTTCTTCTTCAGAATTGCCACGGTAAACGGCGAATCGATGGAGCCGACGCTTACCGAACATGACAGACTTCTGCTCACGACGGCTTCTTCGGTTTACAACTACGGCGATATAGTCGTTATTCACAGAGAGGGCGAGGAAGCGCTTGTAAAGCGCGTCATCGCAACCCCGGGTGACAGGCTGGATATCGATTTCGAAAAAGGAATCGTGACAGTGAATGACACCGTGCTCGATGAACCCTACATCGCCGAGCCCACTTACCTCAGCTTTTCGGACGGTCCGAACTTCCCGTTTAAGGTACCTTCCGGCTACTACTTCTGTATGGGTGAC
Source organism: Clostridia bacterium (assembly GCA_017451425.1). GTDB lineage: Bacteria > Bacillota > Clostridia > Oscillospirales > Acutalibacteraceae > UBA1227. The sequence continues at coordinate 5,542 of JAFSPP010000038.1, forward strand.
AACAGGAACAATTCACTCGACTCACGCTCAGGCGCGGTCGGACTCATAAATGAACAGTACATCATCGGAAAGATGGTTATCGATATTTCAGACACGGAGGCAAAATGATGAAAGATAAACTTGTAAGAATCTGCTACGAGGGCACCAGTGTCCTCGTGATGGCTGCTGTCATCATAGCGATTATCTTTACCTTCTTTGTACGCTTCATAGGTGTTGTCGGAACCTCGATGACCGATACGCTTGACTCAGGCAACTGGGTCATCATCTCCGAGATGGGCTTTAACTATGACCCTTCATACGGTGACATAGTTGTCATTTCACAGCCGGGCAGCATGGAGGAGAATATCATCAAGCGCGTCATCGCGACCGAGGGACAGCAGGTGAATATCAACTTTAATACGGGTGCCGTTTATATTGACGGCCACGAGATAATTGAGCCGTATATCTCCACCCCGACCACAAACCATTACGATGTAAACTTTCCCGTAACCGTGCCGGCAGGACACTGCTTTGTCATGGGTGACAACAGACAGGGTTCCGTGGACTCCCGTTCCACGATTATAGGGTTCATAGACAATAGGTCAATCATAGGCAATGCGCTTGTCGGCATAGGATCTGACGGCTTTGCCAATCTGGACGTAAGTGAGAGCAGTTAAATGGCTGATTTTCAGAAACAGACGGTACAGTGGTTCCCCGGCCATATGGCCAAGACCCGCCGGAAAATAAAAGAGAATCTGCCGCTCGTCGACGCAGTGGTTGAGCTCGTGGATGCCAGGATTCCGGTATCCTCGCGCAACCCTGAGCTCGACGAGCTTACAAGTTCAAAGCCCCGGATAATCCTGCTTAACAAATGTGACGTCGCGGACGCGAACGCCACGGCCGAGTGGATAAGATATTTCGAGGCTTCGGGTGCTTTTGCCCTGGCCGTCGACTGCAAGAGCGGCAAGGGCTTAAACAAGTTTGACGACCTCGTCCGTGAGGCCCTGAAAGACAAGATTCAGTCGAACATTGACAAGGGCATGCCCGGCAGGGCCCTCCGCTTCATGGTGGTGGGTATTCCAAACACGGGCAAGTCCACATTCATAAACAAGATGAGCGGCAGGAACCGCCTCAAGACGGCCGACAGGCCGGGTGTCACGAGGACGAGCCAGTGGGTCGCCTGCGGAGGCGGAATCGAACTCCTGGACACGCCCGGCGTGCTCTGGCCGAAGTTCGATGACCCCGCTGTGGGCGACAAGCTCGCCTTCATAGGCTCTGTCAAGGATGAGATCCTTGACTCCGAGACTATCGCGGTGCGCCTCCTTGACGTTCTCAAGGAGGACTACGCTGACAGGCTTACCGAGCGCTATAAGATAGACGCGTCGGACTGTCAGCTTCCGTCATATGAGCTCCTTGAGAAGATAGGCGCTGCGCGCGGCATGAAAATCCGCGGCGGCGAGGTCGATACGGAGCGGGCCGCCATCACTCTGCTCGACGAATACCGCGGAGGAAAGCTCGGCAGGCTGACCTTCGAGCGGCCGGGGAGGAAGAGCTGATGCCGACATATGACTATGAAAAGGCCGCTCTCGCTGCCGGCTTCTCTGTCATCTGCGGTATTGATGAGGCGGGCAGAGGCCCTCTGGCCGGCCCTGTTTTCGCCGCCGCCGTCGTTTTGCCGACGGACTGCGAAATACCCGGTCTTGATGACTCAAAGAAACTCACGGAGAAGAAGAGGGAAGCTCTCTTCGACGTGATTATTGAAAAGGCCGAGAGCTACAGCGTGGCTTCGGCCTCCGAAAAAGAGATAGATGAAATCAACATATTAAACGCGACATTTCTCGCTATGAAAAGGGCATATGAGGGCCTGTCGGTAAAACCCGACAAGGCGCTGATTGACGGCAACAAAAAGCCGGGACTCCCCTGTGAGGAGGAGACCGTGGTGAAGGGCGATTCAAAGTCCATGAGCATTGCCGCCGCGTCAATCCTCGCAAAGGTCTCCAGGGACCGCTATATGCTTGAGATGGCAAAGCTTTATCCCGAGTACTGTTTTGAGCAGCACAAAGGTTACGGCACGAAACTTCACTACGAGAAGATAAGGGAGCACGGTATTTCCGAAATCCATCGGAAGACCTTCCTGAAAACCCTGCACTGATGAAGAAATACGGTCTGGGTGTTGACGGCGAGACACTCGCCGCGGCTTATCTTGAAAGTCTCGGTTACAGACTGCTTGAGCGGAACTTCACAAGCCGCTTCGGTGAGATAGACATAGTCGCAGTCTCGCCCGACGGCAGATATCTCTGCTTTACCGAGGTCAAGACCAGGAAGTCCGAAAAAAACATAGCTTCCGGTCTTGAATCCGTCTCAGCAGAAAAGCAGAGAAAGATTGTGAAGACGGCTGAGTATTTCCTGGTTAAAAACCGCAGGCTCGTTGAGAGTAAAGGACTGCAGCCGAGGTTTGACTGTATTGAAGTGAATGTCGATGATAAAGTTGATTTTAAATTCGTAGAAAACGCATTTGACGCATAAAGGAGAACAGTAATGTTTTATACGAGCACAAGGGACAAGAGCCTGAGAGTAACCTCTTCCGAAGCCATCACAAAGGGTATATCGGATGAGGGCGGACTCTTTGTGCCCTGCGAGATTCCCGCCCTGGGCCTCTCCGATATCGAGGCCATGATTCCCATGTCATACAGGGAGAGGGCGAAGAAGATACTCTCACTCTACCTCACGGATTTCACTCCCGAGGAGATAGACTACTGTGTTGACGGAGCTTATGCCGAAGGCAAGTTCGATTCAGAGAAGGTTGCTCCTCTTGTCAATCTTAAGGGGGAAGCGAATATTCTCGAACTCTTCAGGGGCCCCACATGCGCTTTCAAGGATATGGCGCTTCAGCTCCTGCCTTATCTCCTGACGACTGCGTCAAAGCGCGCGGCACCGGACAAGGAGACGGTCATACTCGTCGCGACTTCCGGTGATACCGGCAAGGCCGCGCTCGAGGGCTTTAAGGACGTGCCGCACACGCGCATCCTCGTCTTTTATCCCGTCGAGGGCGTCAGCGCCATGCAGAAGCGCCAGATGCAGACACAGGAGGGCGCAAACGTCGGCGTCTGCGCCATAAAGGGTAACTTCGATGACGCCCAGACAGGCGTAAAGAAGATCTTTACGGACAAGGCCGTAGCGGCAAAACTCGCCGAGAACGGCATGATATTCTCATCAGCAAACTCAATCAACTGGGGACGTCTCGTTCCGCAGGTTGTTTACTATTGCAGTGCATACTGCGACATGGTCGAGCAGGGCAGAATAGCTCTCGGCGATCAAATAAACGTCGTTGTCCCGACGGGCAACTTCGGCAATATTCTCGCGGCTTACTACGCGAAACAGATGGGCATACCCATTAAGACCCTCATCTGTGCCTCCAACTCAAACAACGTACTTACCGATTTCCTGACCACAGGTACATATGACAGGAACCGTAAGTTCTACACCACGACATCACCGTCCATGGACATTCTCATCTCCTCAAACCTTGAGAGGCTTCTCTTCCATCTCTCGGTGAATGACGATGCAGAAATCCGCGAGTATATGGACTCGCTTTCAAAGACGGGCAAATACACCGTATCTGACGATATCTTCGAGGCCATAAGGGCAGACTTCAAGGCAGGCTTTGCTACTGAAGAGGAGGACGCCGCCGCGATAAAGGTGTCTTTCGACCTCGGCTACCTGCCTGACACTCATACGGCTGTCGCCATTGAGGTTTACAAAAAACTTGCTGACGGCACACCTACGGTGATTGCCGCGACGGCGTCACCTTATAAGTTCCCGAAGGCCGTACTTGCGGCGATTCTCGGCGAAGCGCCGCAGATAGACGAATTTGACATGAGTGACGAACTCTCAAAGGTTACCGGAACAAAGATCCCCGCGCCGCTCGCCGGCCTTCGCGACAGACAGGTGCGTTTTGACTCGGTATCCGAGATATCTGAAATGGAGCAGCGTGTATACGACATGCTCGGAATCTGACGAGGTTTTATAAATGGCTCTTTTCGCTATAGGCGACACCCATCTGTCCTTCTCCGTCTCAAAGCCGATGGATATCTTCGGCGGATGGCAGGACTATGTTGAGCGTCTTGAGAAAAACTGGACAGGAATTGTCGGACCGGATGACACCGTTGTCATACCGGGCGATATCTCTTGGGCCATGAATCTCGAAGAGGCAAAGAAGGACCTTGAATTTCTGGATTCGCTTCCCGGCAAAAAGATAATAGGGAAGGGAAATCACGACTACTGGTGGCCGACTATGGCCAAAATCGACGCTTTCGTAAAGGAAAATAACTTTACAACGCTCAGCTTTTTGTACAATAATGCGTACGCCGCGGAGGGTGTGGCCGTCTGCGGCTCGCGAGGCTGGTTCTTTGACGACGAGTCGCCGCAGTCGGAACTTGTTATAAAGCGCGAATGCGGCCGCATTCGCGCTTCCCTGGAAGCGGCGTCCGCCCTCGGGCTCCCGCCCGTCCTGTTCCTGCACTATCCGCCGATTACGCAGGACAGGATCTGCGAACCCATAATGGAGGTAATTACATCGTCCGGAGCAAAGCGGTGCTTTTATGCGCACCTTCACGGCAATGCGATTAACTATGCTTTTCGCGGTGACTATGAAGGCGTGAATTTCGACCTCGTATCGGCCGATTCGCTCGAGTTTGTACCGAAACTCATAGTCCCGTAA
>JAFSPP010000039.1 GCA_017451425.1 Clostridia bacterium
CATGATACAAAACTCAAAAGCAGGTTTTCTCTTTAAGACGACGGAACAGATAAAGGCGGATTATCCGGAAATACCCGCTTTTGAGACTTATGAAGAACTTCTTGCGGCAATAAAAGAAGTAACGGAAAACTGAGTAAAAAATAAAGGACCGAAGGTGAGAACCTTCGGTCCTTTTTATTTGTCTTATTCGGCAGTCTCAGCGACTTCGTTTTCGCGTTTTGCCTTTACGGCTTCCGTGATTTCGGCAACCTTTGCCTCGTCAAGAATGAAACGTTTCTTGAACCATATGAAGGCGATGATAAGACCGACTATAGGGATAACCGTCATAGTCATACGAAGACCTGTCTTCTGAGCGAGTGTTACTGCAGCTGAGAAGTCATGTACCTTATCCGCTTCGCTGACGTCCGTGCCTGCCTGAAGTTTGTTGATTGAAAGGCAGATGGAAGCGGCAAGAGCAGCTATACCGGAAGCAAGCTTGACGACGAATGTCTGCATTGAGAATATAACCGATTCATCGCGGCGGTTGTTCTTAAGTTCACCGTAGTCAACCGTATTTGCAAGGAAGACGGTCGTGATAACCGTGAGCATTCCGTTTGCGGCGAAGATGAAGAAGCCGGGGATGAAGAGCAGGAATACATTGCTCATGTTCGTGAAGGCGAGTGCAAGGAGTACGACATAACCAGCCATTGCCATACCGAGGCAGATGTAGAAAATCTGAAGGCTTGTGAATTTCTTGCGAAGAGCGGGGTAGAAGGCCATCATACTGAGAACCTGGATGCCGCCGCCGAACATGTTGAAGAGTACATAAGCGCCGTTCCAGCCCGTGCCGCCGAAGTCATACTTGAAGAAGTAGATGACGAGGTTTGAGGTGATGTAAACGGCCGTGTTTATGAGAACGATTGCAATTGTTACGGTCATGGCCTGATCGTTTGAAACGAGGGCCTTGAACATCTCCTTGATGGTTGCTGTCTTCATCTCGGCTGTTGAGCGCTCTTTGATGTTGATGCACATGAGAAGTGTGAAGATTACAAAGAGCACGGCAACGATGAGGGAGAAGAATTTAAAACCGACTATTTCGCCGGCGTTGCCTTCAACGTGGCCTATCATTTTACCGAGCATGGGAACAATCATCATTGTGACGATTGTGATTATTGCACTGCCGACACCTGCGCATGTACGTGCGAGTGTCGTCAGGTTTTCACGTTCCTTGCCTCCCTGTGTGAAAGCGGGGATCATTGACCAGTAGGGGATATCCATCATCGTATATGTTACGCCCCAGAGAATATAGAAGACCGCTGCATATGCAACAAGTCCGCCCGCAGAGAGCGTGGGAGGAGCAGAGAACATAAGGAAGAGGATAACCGCATTTGTCACCGTACCGATAAGGAGCCAGGGACGGAATTTGCCCCAGCGCGTTTTTGTCTTTGCGACAATACCGCCCATTATCGGATCGTTGAATGCGTCAAATACACGGGCAACCATGAGTATGACACCCATTGCGGCAGCATTTACACCCAAGAGATCCTGGAAGTAATAGAGTACATAGCTGGCGGAGAGCATATACACCATGTCTTTTCCTACCGCACCGAGCGTGTAGGAGAGTTTGGATTTGCCGGATAAAGTGTAATTATTATCCATTTCATTACCCCTTTTGTTTATTTTACAAATGTAGACAATTCAATTTTACAATATATGTCCTAAAAATAAAAGCATTTTGTTGCGTAGTGATGGTAATGATGCTAAAATTATCAATATCAAAACTCAAAGGAGAGAAACCTCAGGTGCTGCGTAAAATTGACAGGAGAGCGATAATCGGCATAGGCCTTCTGATTGTCGTGCTGATTGCCATCATAGTTGCCATTATAATCGGGAAGCACAGCTATAAGCCTTCAAAGAAGGCGGAGAAGACAACCAAGGCTGAGGCTACATCCGAGGTGACAACCGAGGAGCCGAAAGAACTCACCGTTGAAGAAAAAATGGCAAAATTTGAAAAAGAATATCTTGAGAACAGGGGCGACAAGGGAGAGGATAAGACTCCTCCCGTACTCGTCGCGACTGATTATTCAACCGCGGAAAAGGGAGCGACCCAGATTCCGGGGCCGACCTTTGCCGTTGATGACCGCGACAAGAGTGTAAACCTGACTTATGAGGGCGAATATGATCTTAATAAACTCGGCGATTATCCCCTTGTCCGTGTCGCGACAGACTCCTCAGGCAATGTAACAAAGAAGGCATTTACACTGAGAGTTGTCGAGAAGAAGGAAAAGAAGGAAGAAACGGTCGTAAAGATGGATCCGTATCCGCTTGCCAACGCCATTTCAAAATGGAAGACCGATAAGACACAGATCGGTATTGATGTTTCAAAATGGCAGGGCGATATAGACTGGGCTAAAGTCAAGGCCGGCGGCGTTGAATTTGTCATGATGCGCCTCGGCGTCCAGGACGGTTTCCGCGGCGAGCGTTATGTTGACCGTAAATTCATACAGAACTTCAAGGGTGCGCAGGCCGCCGGCCTCCCGGTAGGTGTATATTTCTACTCCTGTGCCACCTGTGCCGAAGACGGAGCGGAAGACGCGAAGTTTGTGCACAAGACCCTGACGGAAAACGGATTTGTACCTGACCTTCCGATAGCCTTTGACTGGGAGGAATGGGGCAATATAACAATAGCGAAGATGAGTCTCGGTGACCTGAACGACTCCTTTAAAATGTTCTCAGGTGTGCTTCAGGCCGCAGGCTACAAGACCTGCCTCTATCAGAGCAAATCATATCTTGCAAACGGTTTCTGGTACGACCAGGACAAATATGACATATGGCTCGCGCAGTACTACAAAGAGCCTACCTATGAGGGCAAGTTCTTCATGTGGCAGTTCTCCGCCACGGGTGTCGTACCCGGAATTGCCGGTGACTGCGATTTAGACCTCATGTACTTGAGCTGAAAACCAAAATCGGAAATTAAAAGAACCGCTTACGGCTGTAAGCGGTTCTTCTTTTCTTTTAATCAGCTTGTCTTTGTGGGAAGCAGTGAGCCTACGCGCATTGCAAAGTCGAGGAAGTTCTGGGTCTGGAGAACAACGCGGCCGGGACCGGTGAGCTTTGTGAGGAAGAGTCCCTCACCGCCGAAGAGGATGTTTGAGAATCCCTTTACGGTCTCGATTTCATAGCTTACGCTCTTGTCGAAAGCAACAACGTTACCTGTGTCAACTTTCAGAACTTCGCCGGGAGCGAGGTCTCTGATAATCTGGTCGCCGTCTACCTCAAGGAAAACATGGCCGTTGCCCTTGATATCCTGAAGGATGAATCCTTCACCGCCGAAGAGACCGGCAGAGAAGCGCTTTGTGAAAGCTATGCTGACGTCAACACCGTTTTCAGCGCAGAGGAAAGCGCGCTTCTGAGCGATGATACCGGGTGTGCCGGTGAGGTCGAACGGAATGATGTCACCGGGTACTGTCGAGCCGAAAGCGACAACTGCGCCGTCTCTGTCAGCAGTATATGTAGCCATGAAGAGAGATTCGCCGGCAAGCATTCTGCCGAGGCCCTTCATAAGGCCGCCCTTTGTATTTGTGACCATGGAGATGCCTTCGGTCTGCCAGACCATGCCTCCGCTCTGTGTGTAGATTGAGTCGCCTTTGTTCAGCGTGAACTCAACTGCGGGTACTGTTGTACCTACTTTGTGGAACTCGATGGGCTTTTTCGCCGCAACGGGAGCGGGTACATCGGAAACTGCTTCAGCATTTATTGCAGCGCCGCATTCCGTACAGAATTTCGCACCATCAGGTATCTCTTTTCCGCATTCGGGACAAATCATATGAATTCCTCCTTTAAGGTTTTTACTCTTTCAGTATACATTGTATTTGCTTAAAAAACAAATATGTATTATATTTGTGATGTAGGACCAACGGACTTGAAAAAGCAAGAAGGAGGTATTTTTATGCTTTGGGGACCAAACACGGACGAAGCCCGCGCCATAGTTGATGAAGCATTGACTCATGTTCGCGACGTAAACCACTTTGACTGGACCTTTATTGCGATTCTCGCCCTCGTTTTCATAGGCGTATATGTACCGCACATAAAGGAGAAGAAATGGGACGCCATCGGCGCGGCCCTCGGTCTTTACGGTATTCACTGGCTCTGTGAAATCGTAAACGCCGTCATCTGTCACTTCGCCGGCTACGGTATGTGGCATGTAACACAGTCCAGCACATCGTTCATTCTTCTCATCGGTGTATCCTGGGAGCTTTCAATGATGTTCTCAATTGCCGGTTTCGGAATCGAACTGATGCCTGAGGACAAACATGCGAAAATCATGGGTATCAATAACCGTGTATTCTTCGTTCTTTCCATGTCGCTCGGTTTCTCAATTTTTGAGATCTTCCTTGCGTCAACATCCGCTTTCCAGTGGGTATGGCCTTTCTGGGGCGCAATTCCCGTATGGATTCTGGTTTACATTCCGTTCTTTATCGCAGCCGTACTCGGTTACGATCTCAAGGGCAAGAAAAAGAAGATTTATCTTGCCGCCATCTGGGCTCAGGTAGCTCTCGCTCTTGCAATCCTCTGCCCGCTCGGAATTATATGATAAGACAACAAAAAAGGCCCCTGCCGAAAGGCAGGGGCTTAAACTATGCTTATTTCAGTCTGAGAAGGAATATCATCGGAACAATAATAATTGCCGCAAGCAAAACGGAGAAGATAACAAACACGGCGCTTATCATAGGTATCAGGCCGCACATTGAAAGCAGCAGGTATCCGAGGAAAAGTGCCATCAATACAGAGATGACTTCCATCATTTTTCTGGTGATAATAATTGCCGTGCCGTAGTTTTGCGGTTTGACTGTCGGAATGTTCCAGAGATTAGGAAAGAATGATGTGCTTATCATTATAATGGGCAGGAACCAGGCCATAACGAGAAGGAAAACTGCATTGCCTTTTCCGCCTGTTCCCGTGACATTGCCCTGAAAGTCAAAATTGGTGGGAATTACTTCCGGTATCTTCGCATAGTTCATCACAAAGAACACCGTTACGCCAATCAGTATTACAACACAAATGCCCATCAGCAAAAAGTCATGCCAGCGAAGACCTTTCATATTATCACCTCTGAAAGTATTATATCATGTAATTATTCATTTGAAATACGGAAATCAGACAGTTGCCTATTTATTATATTAAGTGATAAAATAAAACCATATTGAACAAGGAAGTGAGATTATGCCTGAGGAGAAAAAACTTCCCGCTTCAAATTCAAAAACGAGAATAGTCAAGCTTATTCTCATCTATATGCTGTTTATCTTTATTAATATTTCGGTTAATCGGATTGTCAAACATTTCGATTTGCCGCTATATGTAGACAGTATAGGAACACTGCTGGGTGCGGTGCTCGGCGGATATCTTCCGGGTATATTCGTGGGATATCTCACGAATATAATAAATGTCACGCAATCAGTGGAGAATCTTTATTATGCCGGAATAAGTGTGCTTATTGCCGTGTCCGCATCGTTCCTTGCAAGGCGCGGCTTCTACGATAAATTCTGGAAAGCACTTCTTACGGTGCCGTTTCTCGCGTTCTGCGGAGGCGGCGTCGGCTCGGTTCTCACAATGTGCATTTACGGCGCTGAGAACGGCGGCTTCCATCAGCTGGGTTATGATTATGCGATGGATTTGCTCGACAAGCTCATCACGGTTGTCGGCTTTTATCTCATAAAAATGATCATGCCGAAGAGCGTGAAGAATATTCTCGCGCTCACGGACTGGCAGCAGACACCTCTTACCAAGGATCAGATTAAAAAGGCGCAGAAGATAGGCACCAGAAACATGCCGCTTCATATGAAACTCGCGTCTTTAATCTGCGCGGTCATGATTCTCGGAGCAGTGGTCACGACTGCGATAAGTTTCCATCTGTATCGCCAGTTCTCGGTTGAACAGTATATGACAATCGGCAGGAACTCCGCGGAACTTGTCGCAAAGTCGATAAACGGCAATATGGTCAACAAGTATCTTGAGGATAAAAATACGATGCTCAACGGCTACAAACCCGCTGAGAGAGACTTGTACGAGATTCTGAATAATGCTGACTACATAGAATACATTTACGTTTATCAGATAAGGGAAGACGGCTGCCACGTCGTATTCGACCTTGATACTCCCGATACTCCCGGCGAGGAACTGGGTGAGGTTATCCCGTTTGATGAGTCATTTGAGGAGGTTCTGCCGAAGCTTCTCGCAGGTGAACGGATTGACCCCATAATCACAAACGATACCTTTGGCTGGCTGCTTTCGGACTACGAGCCGATTTACGACACATACGGAGACTGTGTGGCTTATGCCTGCGTAGATATAAGCATGCGCGACATAGAACTCAACAGTATCAGTTTCCTGGCAAAGATTCTCTCGCTCTATATTGGTTTCTTTGTCCTGATACTTGCACTTTATCTCTGGTATACGGAGTATCATCTGACTTATCCGCTCGACGCGATGACCTTTGTCGCCGGCGAGTTCGTCTACAACAATGACGAGACGCTTGAGTCGAGTGTCGATCGAATGCGGCAGCTTAAAATAACGACCGGCGACGAGATAGAAAACCTCTATAACGTGCTCGTCAAGACCCTTGCGGACACAGTCGACCACCTGGAAGACGTTGAGCGCAAGGGCGAACAGATTGAACGTATGCAGAGCGGCCTTATCTATATTCTCGCCGATATGGTTGAGTCACGCGACAAGTGCACAGGCAACCATGTCCGCAAGACAGCCGCATATGTTGAGCTTATAATGCAGCTCATGAAGGAGAACGGAATATATGCCGATGAACTCACGGATGAGTTTATGAGGGACGTTGTAAGTTCCGCTCCTCTTCACGATGTCGGTAAGATTAAAGTATCAGACATAATCCTCAATAAGCCGGGCAAACTCACCGACGAGGAGTTTGCAGAGATGAAGACTCATACAACCGCCGGCAAGGATATTATCGAGCGCGCTATTGAACTCTCCGGTGAATCCGGATATCTGAATGAGGCATTGAACCTCGCGACATATCACCACGAGAAGTGGGACGGCAGTGGATATCCGACAGGCCTCAAGGGCGACGATATTCCTCTCTCTGCCCGCATAATGGCGGTTTCGGATGTCTTTGATGCCCTGCTCTCAATCAGAAGCTACAAGGAGCCGTTCTCGTTTGAGAAGGCCATGGGCATTATAGAAGAGGGCATAGGCACACATTTCGATCCGCAGATAGCGCAGGTATTTGTCGATAATCCGGAGCGGGTATACAAGGTTGCTGCCGACAACAGAAAGAATATTGAGAACAGTGACCTGGAAGTATAACGATGATAAAATCAACACTTTGTTATATCAGAAAAGATGATGAATACCTTTTGCTCTTCCGGGACAAGAAGAAAAACGATGTCAATGAGGGCAAATGGGTCGGGGTCGGCGGAAAGTTCTGTGAGAACGAAAGCGCTGACGAATGCCTCCTTCGAGAAGTGAAGGAGGAGACGGGGCTCACGCTTTCGCGCTATACTTTTCACGGCATAGTGTATTTTCATTCCGACAAGTGGGACGATGAGGCCATGTACCTCTATTCCGCCGACACGGATGAAGAGGAACTCAAAGATCTCTTGCCCGAATGTCCGGAGGGCACATTGAAATTTGTCCCGGGGGATGAAATTCTGACTCTTCCCATGTGGGAAGGTGACCGGTATTTCCTGGAAGAACTTCAGGCAGGCAAAACCGATATTGATATGCACCTTTATTACCGGGGAGACACCCTGGTCAGAACAGAAAAAAGGAGAATTGATATGGGAGTAAGTGTACTCGGCAGAATCTTCGGCGAAATCGCCCGTGCCGCGGGCAATGTAAATCCTTTAATTGTTGAAAAGAAGAACAAAAACCTGGTGAAGGATCTGCGTTCAATGGAACCGCTCTTTCCTATTTTCCTGGGCCGTCGCGGTTACAGCTATAAAAAAGTCAAAGTTGACGGCGTGACGACTGAGGTCTTCAAACCCAAAAAGAATGCGTCGGAAAATGTGGTCTTTGTCTGCCACGGCGGCGCATATGTATCCCGAATGATGTTCTATTATCGCCTTCTCAACAAACGTTATTCAAAGGCTTCATACGGCGGAACGGTAATACATTTTGACTATACCTGCGCTCCCGAGGCGACACACCCTACAATGATTAATCAGACTCTTAAAGTCTGGGACTGGATGCTTGATCAGGGTTACAAGGCCGAAAACGTAATCGTTGTCGGCGACAGTGCCGGCGGTAATCTTGCGATGCAGCTTCTTTTAAGGCTGAGAGATGCCGGAAAGACAATGCCGCGCGGTGTTGTGCTGTACTCACCCTGGATTGATATGACAGCTTCAGGTGACTCATATGTCTATAACTACAAGGTTGACCCTGTTTTCGGCATCAGAGGAGTAACGCCTACACCGGAAGAGACAAAGGAACTCCTTTATAAGAGTGAACTCTTTATGTGGCTCGGCGATACGCCGAGAGATGACCCCTATGTCTCTCCCGTGCTCGCAGACTACGACAGCAGTTTCCCTCCTCTGCTCTGCTTCGTCGGAGGCATAGAGATGCTGCGCTCGGAGTCGGAACTCCTTGTTAAAAAATTCAGAGATGCGGGAGTCGAAGCCACACTCGAAACTCCCGACGGCATGTTCCATGCCTTCCCCGTTTACGAACTCTTCCCCGAGGCGCAGCGCGCTTTAAAGCAGACCTTCGCCTTTATGCGTGAAAAGTTCAATCCGTAATATCAGAAAGGTGGAGTAATTATGAGCAAGTTTTTAATCCTTCTGAGAGAGTCGCAGTTTGCGAGGTTTCTCATCCCTGCCGGTATTCTTCTTATTGTGTTCGGAATAGTAACATTCACAATAAGTAAGAACAATCAGAACTACCTTCCGACAGAGGCCGTTGTAGTCAGTGCAGAGCTTGCTGAAGCAGAGCATACCGATGCTGACGGGAATCATGTGGATGCAACCTATACCGTCATAGTAAAGTACACGGTTGACGGCAAGGAATATGAGACTCTTCTCGGCGAACTTCCCGGCTATAAAGTCGGCGATATGATGAAGATTTATTATAATCCGGATGATCCTTCACAGATTACTCAGACCAAGAGTATGGTCCTTCCGATTGTAATAATCGTTGCAGGTGTCGCTGTGCTTGCAGGCGGCATTGTGAGCGGTGTAAGGGCCGTCGGCAGATACAACAGACTTAAGGAACAGGAGGCCGGATGGGCACAATGAGTACTTATCATTTAAGACCGAAAACAGGAAGCGTAAAGCAGGCGTTTTATCTTGACAATGAAAACGGTGAAACCGTTTATGAGGCAGAAATGCTTAAATTCTCGCTTCTCGGAGCATCACCGTTTGAGTTCCGAAACAAAACAAACGGAAAGACCGAAGAGCATAAGGTTGGAAAAGTCGTAACTGTTGAACAGGGCAGCGGACTCATAAGCACTCTGTCAAAGAGATCATACTTCAAGTTTGATGACAAGAAGATTTGGGACTATCTTCATGATCTCGGCATAAGAATTGAGAACGGTATGTCAGGCAGCAAACTCGGCATGAGATACACGGTTTTTCTTAACGGAAACCAAATAGCAACTGTTGCCTCTTCCTCTCCCAAAGGGAAGTCTCTCATAGCGACCGATCTCTACTATGATGTCACATGTGAAGAGAAAGACATTGAACTCGTTTTCCTTGTCGCTTTCTCAATCGCCAGAACAGACCAGCTGGTATACAGCTGATAATAAATAGTGTTACAATGGAGCCGTAAACTCGGAGAGGAGAAACATCTGTGAAAAGAGTATATGATTTTTTAAAGTCAGCCGAGACTTATTATCTCGCAACAACTGAAGGCGATCAGCCTCGCGTACGTCCCTTCGGAACAATTAATGAATTTGAGGGTAAGCTCTATATCCAGACCGGTAAATCAAAGCCCGTCTCAGAACAGATTCACAAGAATCCGAAGGCGGAAATCTGTGCTTTCAAGGACGGCACATGGCTTCGTGTGGAATGCACACTCAGGGAAGATGACAGAAGAGAGGCCAGAAAGGCCATGCTTGATGCCTACCCGGATCTTCGTGCAATGTACAATGAAGATGACGGAAACACGGAAGTTTTCGCAATTGAAAACGCTTTTGCCGTCTTCTACTCATTCATCGCAGAGCCCGTAATCGTAAAATTCTGATAAAAACTCAATTAAAAAAGGAGAATTAAAATGCCGAAACTTTTATCTGCAGGCAAAGACCTTGTCAAAGCCAACCTCACAATCGACGGACTTCTTTCCTTCGCCAAAAACACCAGCAGCACGTTAAAGACTGTTGCAAAGGCTCTTGACGATGTAGTTATTCCCGCTCTCACAAAAATTCAGGGCAAAGTGAGCCCTAAGGAATAATGAAGTTTGTCATTGCTTATCTGGTGATAATAAACGTCGCGGCGTTCCTGCTGTTTGCTTACGATAAGAGGCAGGCGAAAAACGGAGGATGGCGGGTGCCTGAGGCGACGCTTCTCATGTCCTGTTTTCTGGGAGGCTCAGCCGGCGGACTTGCGGCCATGAACTTCTGCAGGCATAAGACGAAGAAGCCGCTGTTTTATATTGGCGTGCCGGTCATTATTGCGATACATGCCCTTGTGCTGGCGTTCTGTTATCATAAAGGTCTGATATGAAAAAAGAAAAGACGCAGCGTTTTACG
>JAFSPP010000040.1 GCA_017451425.1 Clostridia bacterium
TATAGATATATAAATAAATATAAAATACATATATTAACTTAATAATTCTACCATAAACGCACAATATTTTCAACAATAAGGGCGCGGAATGTTAAAAAATGCGGAGGTAAATTTTCTTGACATATTATATATAAGTAATATATAATAATCTCTCGCAAGTTCAATGAACGGAGGGAAGACAGATGAAAAGAACATTCCAGCCTCATAAGCGTCACAGAAGCAGAGTTCACGGCTTCAGAGCCAGAATGTCTGACCGTAACGGACGCAAAGTACTTTCAGCCCGCAGAGCTAAGGGCAGAAAGAACCTCACGGTTTAAAAAAGAGGAACAAAAATTGTCCGGAGCAGTTGTTTTAAATCAGAATACCGATTTTCGCCGCCTCTATAAGAGAGGGGCATCCTACACAAATCCTGCACTGGCTACATATGTTTTGAAAAACCGTGCGGGTATTTGTCGTGTAGGGATTACATCCAGCAAGAAAATCGGAAACGCTGTTCAGCGAAACACATCACGAAGGAAAGTACGTGCTGCCTTCGCCGCAGTCTATAAGGAATATGCGGAAGATCTGCAGGGATATGATTTCGTATTTGTCTGCAGAACAAGAACACGACTCAGAAAGAGCACTACTCTTGAGAAGATTATGATCGAGCAGCTTATTGAAGCCGGCGTAATCAAAGAAAAGAACAATGACTGAAATACTCATCGGAATTATCAAATTCTACAGAAAGCATATCTCGCCGAAACTCCCCAGAATGTGCAAGTTTTATCCGACTTGCTCTGAGTACGGCATGATTGCCATTGAGCGGTTCGGGCCACTTAAAGGTTCACTCCTGACCCTGTGGAGAATTATACGTTGCAGTCCGCTGACAGCCGGCGGCTACGATCCCGTACCTGAAAAGAAGGTTAAGTAATGAACTTTATTTACGACATTTTTTCCTATCCTTTCGGATGGATTCTCTGGTTTCTCTATAAGCTCTGCGGCGGAAACTACGCTCTTGCGCTTATAGCATTTACATTGATCGCAAAGCTCATCCTTATTCCGAGCACGGTCTCAACACAGAAGAACCAGGCAAAAACGCTCAGAACACGCGCAAAAATCGACAAAATCAGGCAGAAATATGCCGGAGATCAGCAGAAGATCAATCAGGAGATCCAGGCATTTTACGAAAAAGAGGGCTATGGCTCAATGACGTCAGGTTGCGGTACCCTGCTCATTCAGTTCCCTATCATCATGGGTCTTTACGGAGCCATCTACAAACCCCTCTCCTACATTATCAGACTCGATAAAGAAACAATTTCGGCCCTTTCAGAAGCGGTCGCACCGATGCTTGCAAATTCAAGGAACATCAGACTCAATGAGATTGGTGTGCTTTCACATATCGAAGAACTCAAAGCAGCTCTTCCTGAACTTTCTGCAGACGTCTGGACAAAGCTCGAAAGTTTCAACTTCACTGCTTTCGGCTTGAACCTCGGTGATACACCGTCCATGTACGGCTGGAAGTCAGTTTATGCACTTGTTCCCGTTGCGGCTTTCCTTGCCGCGATGGCTACATCGGTATACAGTTTCATCAGACAGAGACAGACAACGCCTGATGCTGCAAATAACATGACTATGGGATGTATGTTCCTGTTCATGCCGTTTATGTCACTCTGGCTCGGTTATTCCTTCCCCATAGGTATCGGTATATACTGGGCACTCAACAGCGTACTCGGTCTTGTTCAGATGCTTATACTGAATAAGATATACGAGCCCAAGCGCGTCATCGCCAAGATGATGATTGACGAGTCCATAGAGAGACGCGCAAGAGAGGCAGCCGTCAAAGAGAATGTGGCTCTCCTCTCCGGAAAATCAGAATAAAAAGTGAAACCTAAACCGCCGCTTTTTCAGTCTACCGAAAGACCGGCGGTTTTATATTTTGGAGGTAAAAATGATTAAAGAGGCTAAAGCTACCGGTGCCACTATTGAAGAGGCGCAGCAGGCCGCGGTTCTCGCACTCAATGCCCCCGAGAAAGCAGAGATACAGTTTGAAGTTATCTCACTCCCCGAGAAAAAGGTATTAGGCCTTTTCGGCGGAAAACAGGCTGAGGTACGTGCTTTCTATGAGGCCCCTGACGAGAAACCGTCTAAGAAGAGCGCACCGGCAAAGAAGAACGACAAGAAACGTACACAGAAGACAGAAAAAGCCGAGAAACAGCCCACCGAAGAAGCAGAGGTAAAGGAGGAGCCGGCAGAGCCCGTTGATATCAAGGACTGCCCGGAGAACGTAAAGAAAGCTTATGATTACCTTTGCACCATCATTGCGGGAATAGGTGTGGAAGGCACAAAGATTGAAGTACAGAGACGTGATAAGAACTTTATCTTCAGTATCACGAGCGAAGAGGATTACAGTCTTCTCATAGGTAGACGCGGAGAGACTCTTGATTCCATTCAGTATCTGGTAAGACTCGTTGCAAATAAGGCGAAGGGTGACGATTTCCAGAAGGTTTCGGTAAATGTAGGCAACTACAGGGAAAAGCGCGAAGCCACTCTCAAGGACATTGCGAGACGTACTGCAGGCAAGGTAAAGAAGTACGGCAGAAGCATAGCGCTTGATCCGATGAATCCGTTTGAGCGCAGAATTATCCATACTGAGATAATGAATATTCCGGATGTCACATCCTACTCGGTCGGTTCAGATGCCGACAGAAAGGTTATCGTGGCTCTTGAAGAAGGTGCCAAGGCATCAAGTCCCAGGAAGTCATACGGTAACAACCGCGGCGGCGGACGCAGCCGTGACAGAGCACCTCGTGAGTCACAGCGCGTTGAGGCTCCCGACAGGGCGCCGCGTGCAGATGCTGAGGGCGTACGTTACGGCAAAATCCTGCCGAAGGCCGCTGAAGAAACAGCAGAATAAGAGAAGGCCCGTTCCGTTTTCGGAGCGGGCCTTTTTATTCAGCTTGCGGGAATTAAGTGTTCAAACGGGAGTACTTAACTCAGATTTCTTTTTTTGGGGTGAGGATATTCTTTCCTCCCATATAAGGCTGAAGTGCTTTGGGGATGAGAACGGTGCCGTCAGGTTGATAGTTGTTTTCGAGCAGAGCTATCAGGCCGCGCGGCGAGGCGACTACTGTGTTGTTTAATGTGTGAAGGTAGTAGCTGCCGCCCTCGCCCTTCGCGCGGATGCCGAGACGGCGTGCCTGCGCGTCAGAGAGGTTGGAGCATGAGCCGACCTCAAAGTATTTCTGCTGACGGGGAGACCAGGCCTCCACGTCGCATGACTTCACTTTGAGGTCCGCGAGATCGCCCGAGCAGCATTCAAGCTGGCGTACGGGGATGTCGAGGCTTCTGAAATAGTCAACTGTGAGCTTCCACATCTTATTGTACCAGTCCATCGACTCTTCGGGCTCGCAGATTACTATCATCTCCTGCTTCTCGAACTGATGGACACGGTAGAGACCGCGCTCCTCAAGGCCGTGGGAACCGCCTTCTTTTCTGAAGCAGGGAGAGTAGGATGTGAGTGTAATAGGAAGTTCCCCGCGATCTATCATCTCACCTTTGAAGCGGCCGATCATGGAGTGTTCAGAGGTGCCGATGAGAAAGAGGTCCTCCCCTTCTATCTTGTACATCATGGCTTCCATTTCAGCAAAGCTCATGACGCCTTTGACTACATCGCTGTGAATCATAAACGGAGGAAGGGCGTACGTGAAACCTGCATCTATCATGAAGTCACGGGCATATGCAATCATTGCCTCGTGGAGTCTCGCGATATCACCGAGCAGGTAGTAGAAGCCTTCACCGCTGGTCTTTCCGGCCGCCTCCTTGTCGAGTCCGCCGAAAGAAGCGATTATGTCGGCATGGTACGGGATTTCGTATTCGGGTACTTTTGGTTCTCCGAAACGCTCGACCTCCACATTTTCGGTGTCGTCCTTTCCTATCGGTACGGACGGGTCGATAATATTCGGTATTCTCATCATTATCTCGGTAACTTTCTCAGTCAGCTCATCCTGCTTCTTTGAAAGCTCTTCGAGTTCTGATGCCTGTGCAGTCACCTGCTCCTTGAGAGCCATGCCCTCTTCTTTTTTGCCCTGCGCCATAAGGTTTCCGATCTCCTTGGAGATACGGTTTCTGTTGGCGCGGAGTTCGTCGGCGCGGACTATTGTCTGGCGGCGCTCCTCGTCGAGGGCCAGTACCTCATCTACCAGGGGAAGTTTCTCGTCCTGGAATTTTTTCTTTATGTTTTCTTTTACAATGTCGGGATTTTCCCTGACAAACTTAATGTCGAGCATCTGTTTTTATTCTCCTTTATTCTGCGTCAAGCTGCTTTGCGAGGGTCTGGAGGTCCTCTTTATCGAAGAACTCCATCTCAAGCGTGCCGCCGGTCTTGGAGACAAGGACTTTCACCTTGCGGCCGAGGGTGTTTGAAAGAGCGAGTTCAACCTCATCATAGAAGGTGTCGCGGTTTGCTCTCTTTCTCGGTTTGACCTCCTTGCCCTCTTCCTTGCTTGCGAGTTTCGCAAGTTTTTCAACGTCGCGGACGGATAGGTCATTTTTCTGAATATCTTTCGCCGTCTTGAGCATGTCAGCTTTATGCTCAAAGGCAAGAAGGGCTCTGGCGTGGCCTGCGGAGATTTTACCCTCCTTGGCAAGAGCGCGTACCTCCTCGGGAAGGTTTAAAAGACGCAGCGCATTCGCTATGGCCGGACGTGAACGTCCCACACGTGTTGCGGCTTCCTCCTGAGTGAGATTGTAGCGCTCGATTAAGAGCTGAAGGCCTTCGGCCTCTTCTATGGGGTTCAGGTCCTCACGCTGCAGGTTTTCGATGAGTGAGATCTCCATCGCCTGCTCGTCGGACATTTCCTTTATTACAACCGGGACTTCCGTAAGACCTGCCATACGGGAAGCTCTCCAGCGGCGCTCACCCGCGACGAGCTGATAGGAGCCGTCTGCCATGGGGCGTACGAGGAGCGGCTGAAGTATGCCGTTTCTCTCTATGCTGTTGGCGAGTTCGCGCAGGGATTTCTCGTCAAACGTTTTTCTGGGCTGCTCTTTGTTGGGCTCAATTTCACCCAGGGGCAGCGTATTATTGGTTACTGCGGAAATATCATCAATTGCATTATCGAGAAAAAGGGATTCCAGGCCTCGTCCGAGACCGCTTTTCTTAGTTGATGCCATTTTCGTCACCTCTTCTTATTCTGCTTCAAGAATTCAACCGCGAGAGCCTCATAGGCGAGACTTCCCTTGGAATTTCTGTCGAAGTACATTATCGGAAGGCCGTAGCTGGGTGCCTCAGAGAGCCTTACGTTTCTCGGAATCACAGAGGCGAAAACCTTCTTCGGGAAGAATTTCTTTACTTCAGCCACAACCTGCTGGGTGAGATTGAGTCTGCCGTCATACATGGTAAGGACAACGCCTTCAAGATCAAGCAAAGGGTTATAAAGACGCTTTACCTGCCTTACAGTGGACATTAGTTGTGAAAGGCCTTCAAGTGCATAGTATTCGCACTGTATGGGAATGATTATAGTATCTGCCGCGCAGAGAGCGTTCAGAGTAATCAAACCGAGCGAAGGCGGGCAGTCTATGAAGATATAGTCATAGTTGTTATAAAGAGGAAGCAGAGCGTTCTTAAGCTTGCCTTCTCTCTTCTTCATATCTACGAGTTCGAGTTCTGCGCCGGCAACGTTCATGTTTGAAGGAATGACGTCAACGCCTTCAAATTTTGTCGAGATGATTACGTCTTTTGCAGGCACGTTGTTTATTATTATATCGTAGGTGGAATAGCGCAATGAGCGCTTTTCAATGCCGAAACCGCTGGTTGAGTTGCCCTGTGCATCCACATCGCAGAGAAGGACTCTCTGTCCGTGGGCACCGAGTGCGGCTATAAGGTTTACGGCAGTGGTTGTTTTACCTACACCACCCTTTTGGCTCAGGATAGCTACAGTTTTTGCCAAACCAATTACCTCCCTTTTTGTTTGGTGTTGTCACGAATGTGTGATTAATCTTAACATATATAATAATATAAGTAAAGCCGATGTTTCACGTGAAACATCGGCCTGTTTTGCTGTAAAACACAATTTATAGTGGTCTCTTTTTCATCTGACCGGCAGGTCTTGGATATTTGGCATCCGTAAAAATAATTTTTTCAATGTTGATTATTGCCCGTTCTCCGCAGCCGTCCAGTGAAAACTTGTTGATTTCTTTCACTTTGCCGCCTAAAACGGCTATGGCGGTCTCCGCGTTTTCGAGCTCTTCATCCGTTCCGGCGCCTTTCATTGCTATGAAGCTGCCGCCTTTCTTTACAAAAGGAACACAGTATTCAGTGAGCTCCCTGAGGTTTGCCACGGCTCTTGCGACTGCAAAATCATACTTTTCCCTGAAATCCGGATCCCTTCCCGCATCCTCTGCCCTTGCATGGACAAGATTTGCCTGAAGACCGATTTCGTTTAAGATTTCCTCTATTACTCCGAGCTTCTTTCTGGTCGAATCAAGGAGTGTGATTTTAAGGTCCGGCCTCGCGATAAGCAGAGCGAGCCCCGGAAATCCGGCGCCGGTGCCTACGTCTATCAGTGACGAGCCCTCCGGCAGATCAACAAAATCAAGCAGAGCCAGACTGTCCAGAAAGTGTTTGCGCACTATTTCGTCCGGCTCGGTTATTGCCGTAAGGTTGATCTGCTCGTTTTTGGACACGAGCATCTCCGCATATTTGTCGAAGCGTTCGAGGGCCTCGTCGCTAAGCGCCGGCGCCCCCGCCTTCAGCAGTTGCTTATCTATCATAGTTGTATCCCTCAAACATTAAATAAATCTTTTAAAGGGCGAGAAATCGATTTGTTCAGACCGCACGGGTGTACCTTAACTCAGACACCTTTTTAGTTATAATTTCGGAAGTAGACGAGGAGGACGGAGATGTCGGCAGGTGAGACGCCGTCAATACGGCTGGCCTGTCCGATATTCTCCGGTCTGACCTTGTTGA
>JAFSPP010000041.1 GCA_017451425.1 Clostridia bacterium
ATACTTGAGTCGCCCATAGAGATCAAGGTTCAGCCGCCGGGCAAGAACGTACAGAATATCGACCTCCTCTCAGGCGGTGAGAAGGGACTTTCGGCGATAGCGCTGCTCTTTGCAATTCTGAAAGTCACACCCGCACCGTTCTGCATCTTCGACGAGGTTGAGGCTGCGCTTGACGATATCAACGTCGTCCGCTATGCCCAGTATGTCCGCCGCATGACGAGAAACACGCAGTTCATCCTCATCACGCATCGCCGCGGCACAATGGAGGAATCCGATATCCTCTACGGTGTCACGATGCAGGAGGAAGGCGTCTCGAAGCTGCTTGAACTCAAGACAGCTGAGATGGCGAAGAAACTCGGACTGAACTAAAGGAGCAGAGATGGGAATTTTCAACAGAAAGATAAACAAGGGCATGAAGAAAACCCGGGATCAGTTCTCGGGCAATATAAACAATGTCCTTGATGCTTTTGATGAGATAGGCGACGAGCTCTACGACGAGCTTGTTGAAGTGCTTATCATGGGCGATGTAGGTGTCTCCACAGCCACGTACATTGTCGATGAGGTCAAGGACCGCGTGGGCAAAAAGGGTGTGGAACACCCGCAGGAGGTCCGCGAGGTTATAAAGGAAGTTGTCGCCGAGATGCTCGGCGAGGACCAGACAATTGACTTTGTCACAACGCCGGCCGTCATCCTGGTTGTCGGTGTAAACGGCGTCGGCAAGACCACCACCATCGGTAAGATGGCCCATTACTTCAACACTCAGGGCAAGAAGGTCATTCTCGGAGCAGCAGACACTTTCCGTGCCGCCGCCATTGACCAGCTTGAAATCTGGGCTGAGCGCGCAGGCGTGGAGATCGTCAAACACAAGGAGGGTGCGGACCCCGCGGCCGTAGTGTTTGACACCATAAATGCCGGCGTCGCCAGAAACTCCGACATCATAATAATCGATACGGCCGGCCGTCTTCACAACAAGAAACACCTTATGGACGAGCTCAATAAGATTTTCCGTGTCATAGACCGTGAGCTTCCTTACTCGGACCGTGAAATATTCCTCGTGCTTGATGCAACTACGGGACAGAATGCCGTAAGCCAGGCCAAGGAGTTCATGGGTGTAACCGAAGTTTCCGGCATCATTCTGACAAAGCTTGACGGCACCGCGAGAGGCGGCGTCGTGCTCTCAATAAAGAACGACCTTAAAATTCCGGTCAAGTTTATCGGCGTAGGCGAAGGCCTTGATGACCTTCAGCCCTTCTCCGCCGAGACATTCGCCGCGTCGCTCTTCGACGTCGCGCCGCCTGAGGACGCCTCAAACTATGAGCCGATTATCACGGTCAATGAGGAACGTCTCGCGCGCGATAAGGCGGAGGCCGCCGCACGTGAGGTTGAGCGTCAGGCTGCCCTTGCCGCTGAGGCGGAGCGCCTTTCGAAGGAGAACCTCGAGGCCACCGTTGAGGACGCGCTCGACGAGGATGTTGAGGTCCGCGGCGATACAGCCGACGATATAGGTGACTTCATTGAGGACCTCTACGAGGAGATTCTGGAGAAGTTCGACGAGACTGACGAGCCGGAGCTCGAGGAGAGTCCTGTTGAGGAGGCTGTCGAGGAGACAGTCAAAGAGATAGTCGAGGAAGCCGAAGAAGAGGCCGAAGCTGAAAAAGAGACAGAAAAAGAGGAACTGGAAGAAGTTCAGGAAATCGCCGCAGTGCTCGAAGGCGTGACCGAGGAGAAGGAAGAACCTGCAGAGGAGCCCGCTGAGGAACCTGCAGAGGAGTCCGCAGAGGAACCTGCAGAAGAGCCTGCTGAGGAAGAGCCGAAGAAAGAGGAAAAGCCCAAGAAGGAGAAAAAGAGCTTCTGGGGCGGACTCTTCGGCGGTTCGGGAGAGTATATAGGATGATTTTTTTAGCAGCTACTTCCAATAAAGACAAGATAATCGAATTCCACAGAATACTCGGTCATCTGGGTATTGAGTTCAAGACAGCCGAAGAACTCGGCATAGAGCTTCCTGAAGTCGAGGAGAACGGAACCACTTTTGCTGAGAACGCTCTCTTAAAGGCGCGGAGCGGGGCCGAGGTGTCGGGTTACCCGACACTCGCAGATGACTCCGGCATCTGCGTCGATGCCCTGGGCGGAGCCCCCGGCATCTACTCGGCCAGATACAGCGGACCCGAAGGCGACTCCCGCGGCGACAAGAACGCCGCGAACAACGCGAAGCTCCTTCGTGAGCTGGGCGACCTTCCCCTTGAAAAACGCACGGCGCACTACACCTGCGCCATAGCCTGCGTTTTTCCGGACGGCCGCGAACTTGTGACCGAAGGTTATTGCTTCGGCCATATCGGCTTTGAGGAGCGCGGCACAAACGGCTTCGGTTATGACCCGCTCGTACTTATAAACACCGAAGCCAAAGCGACAGAGGGCGCCGCGCCCGGAGAACTCACTTTCGGAGAGATACCCTCAGATGTCAAAGACACAATGAGTCACAGAAGCAGGGCACTTGAAAAGATGTGCGAACTGCTGAGGAGTGAACTTTAAGGAGCATATATGGACAGTAAGGAAAGAGCAAAGTTCAGAGCACAGGCACACAGCCTCACACCGGCCTTCCAGGTAGGCAAGTACGGTGTGACTGAGGCTGTCGTGAAGCAGACCGAAGAGGTGCTTGACGCGAAGGAACTCATAAAGGTCAAGGTCCTGCTTGAGTCCTGCCCGGAGACACCGCGTGAGGTCGCGGACAGGCTCGCCGAAAAGACAGGTGCTGATGTCATCAGTGTCATCGGCGGCGTTGTCACGCTCTACAGATACAGTTATCCGCTTCATGAGAAGGCTATGAAGAAGGCCGCGAACATAAAGCGGGCAAAAGAGGCTGCTGCAGGCAATAACTACAGAGGCCGCCTCGACAAGGAGAAGAAATGGAAAAAATAGGCATCTTCGGCGGAACCTTCAACCCTCCGCATGTCGGACATCTGAATATTGCAAGAACGTTCGCGGCGGAATACGGTCTCGACCGAGTGCTTATTATCCCGACCTATGTGCCGCCGCATAAGGCGAGCCCGGGTCTGGCTCCCGCTGCTGCGCGGGTTGAGATGTGCAGACGCACATTCACAGATCCCGTCTTTGAGGTCTCGACCATTGAGATTGACAGGAAGGGAAAGAGTTACACTTACGATACTCTGCGCCAGCTTAAAGGAATGTACAGATGCGCAAAGTTTTACTTCCTCTGCGGGGATGATATGCTGATGAGTCTCCACAGATGGTTCAGACCGGAGGGTATTTTAAAGTACTGCACGGTGGTGGCTTCCGTACGCTCGGACAAACTTGATCTGTCGGATCTTGAAGCGTACGCAAAGGAGTTCTTTCCCGCAAAGTACAGATGCGGCAGAATAAAATTCATGCCGATAAAGCCTCTGGAACTCTCTTCTACCGAGATAAGGACAAAGATAAAAAACGGCGAGTCCGTTGAAGGACTTGTCACAAAAGATACATTTGACTTTATTACGTCGGAGGGCCTCTATCTATGATGGAACGCAAAGATGAATTCATTGCGGTAATGAAGGAAAAGCTGCAGGAGAGAAGGTTTTTGCACTCTCTCAATGTGGCGGAAGCCGCCGTAAAACTGGCGGAGAGATACGGAGAGGATACGGATCGGGCATATATCTGCGGTCTTCTCCATGATATTGAGAAAAACTCTCCGGATGAGGAGCAGAAGGAATATATGCTCCGCTTCCCGGACATTCCCGAGGTCGTCATAAAGACGCCGAAGCTCTGGCACGCACCTGCCGGCGCGGCGTTTATAC
Source organism: Clostridia bacterium (assembly GCA_017451425.1). Taxonomy (GTDB): domain Bacteria; phylum Bacillota; class Clostridia; order Oscillospirales; family Acutalibacteraceae; genus UBA1227. Next base: position 3,789 of record JAFSPP010000041.1, read on the forward strand.
GGGACGAGCTCGGCATAGAGGATGAGGAGATGGTCTCCGCCATCCGTTATCACACAACCGCGAAGGCTGACATGACGATGCTTGAGAAGATTATCTACATCGCCGATTTCATCTCTGACGAGAGGGATTACCCCGGAGTCGATGAGGTCCGAGAAGCCGCCTTCCGCGACATAGATGAGGCGGTGCTGATAGGCACGCGCTTCACGCTCCAGGACCTGCTTCGCCAGGACAGAGTGATAAACCAGGATACGATAGACGCATACAATGAAGTGTGTAAAAAAAGAGAGGAACAGAAATGACAACACAGGAAAAAGTAAAGATAATCACTGACGCGCTCGATAGCAAAAAGGCTGTGGATATAAAAGTACTTAAGATAGATGACCTGACCGTGCTCACCGAGTATTTCGTCATCGCAAACGGTACATCAACGACGCAGGTACGCGCCCTGGCCGACGAGGTCGACTTCAAGACTGAGGAGGCCGGCGAGAAGGGCCGACTCGAGGGCAAGGCCTCGGACTGGCAGCTTCTGGACTTCGGCGATGTAATCGTCCATATCTTTACCGAGGAGGCCCGTGAGCATTACAACATTGAAAAACTCTGGGCTGATGCAGAAGAAGTAACCCTTTAAGGAGAAGATAAACATGAAAAACTATGATTTCAGAGCCACTGAGGCAAAGTGGCAGAAACGTTGGGAGGATGAGGGAGTCTTCCATGCGGAGGACGGCTCGTCAAAGCCCAAGTTTTACGGACTTGTCGAGTTCCCGTATCCGTCGGGAGCCGGCATGCATGTAGGCCATATCAAGGCCTATTCAGGCCTCGAGGTAATCTCGAGAAAACGCCGCATGCAGGGCTACAACGTCCTTTTCCCGATAGGATTTGACGCATTCGGTCTCCCGACTGAAAACTATGCGATAAAGACGGGTATGCACCCGAGAAAAGTCACCGATATGAATATTGCGCACTTCTCGGATCAGCTGCGCTCAGTCGGTTTCTCATTTGACTGGACCCGTGTAATAGATACGACTGATGAGGACTACTACAAGTGGACACAGTGGATTTTCCTCAAGATGTTTGAAAACGGACTTGTCTTTCGCGACAAGGCCCTTGTAAACTACTGCCCGCACTGTAAGGTTGTTCTCTCAAACGAGGACTCACAGGGAGGCCACTGTGATATCTGTCACTCAGAGGTTGTTCAGAAGGCGAAGGACGTATGGTATCTCCGCATAACTCAGTATGCCGACAAACTCCTTGAAGGACTGGAGACTGTCGACTATCTTCCGAATATCAAACTTCAGCAGGTCAACTGGATAGGCAAGTCCACCGGCGCGTTCGTAAACTTCAAGGTAAAGGGATCGGATGACGAGGAACTGCGTATCTACACGACCCGTCCGGATACACTCTACGGCGTAACCTTCATGGTAATGGCGCCGGAGCATCCGATGATAGACAAGTACGCCGACAGAATCTCCAATATGGATGCCATTGAGGCCTACAGGAAAGAGTGTGCGAAGAAGACTGAGTTTGAGCGCACACAGCTCGTAAAAGAGAAGACCGGTGTCAGGATAGAAGGTCTGTCCGGCATAAATCCCGTTGACGGCAAGGAAATTCCCATCTATGTCGCGGACTATGTAATGATGGGCTACGGCACGGGCGCCATCATGGCGGTTCCGGCCCATGACCAGCGTGACTATGACTTTGCGAAGGAATTCGGCATCGACATAATTGAAGTAATAAAGGGCGGAGATATCTCGAAGGAGGCCTATACGGGCGACGGCGAGATGGTAAACTCCGGAGTCTTAAACGGCATAAACAACAAGAAGGACTCAATCGCAAAGATGATTGAGTACCTTGAGGAGAAGGGCTGCGGCGAAGTCGGTGTTCAGTACAAGATGAAGGACTGGGCCTTCAACCGTCAGCGCTACTGGGGCGAACCCATTCCGATTGTTCACTGTCCGACCTGCGGCATGGTGGCAGTACCTTACGAGGAACTGCCTCTCAGACTGCCCGTAGTCGAGCAGTTTGAGCCGGGCTCCGACGGTGAGAGTCCGCTCGCCAAGATAGAATCATTCGTAAACTGCAAGTGCCCGAAATGCGGCGGCGACGCCCGTCGTGAGACCGACACCATGCCGCAGTGGGCGGGTTCATCCTGGTACTATCTGCGCTATATGGATCCGCATAATGACGAGGCTCTTGCAGCGCGTGACAAACTCGAATACTGGGGCCAGGTAGACTGGTACAACGGCGGTATGGAGCACGTCACCCGCCATATGATCTACTCCAGATTCTGGCACAGATTCCTCTATGACATAGGTGTCGTACCGACAAAGGAGCCGTACGCCAAGCGTACAGCCCAGGGCCTCATCCTCGGCCCGGACGGCGACAAGATGTCAAAGTCAAAGGGCAATGTAATTGACCCGATGGATGTCGTAAATGAGTACGGCGCAGACGTTCTTCGTACCTACGTACTCTTCATGGGCGACTATGAAAAGGCCGCACCCTGGTCCGAGTCCTCGGTCAAGGGCTGCAAGCGCTTCCTTGACCGCACCTGGGGACTTCAGGAAATCCTTGTTCCCGGTGATGAGTACTCACCCGAACTTGAGGTCGCGATCAACAAGACCATCAAGAAGGTAACGGAAGATATTGAGGGTATGAAGTTCAACACGGCTATCGCCGCGCTGATGACTCTCATCAACGACATATATGACAACGGCAAGCTCAACAATGCCGAACTTAAGGCGTTTGTAACGCTTCTTTATCCCTTCGCTCCCCATATTACCGAGGATATCTGGGAAACTCAGGGCTTTTCCGGTATGCTGGCAAACGGCAATTGGGTAGACTTTGACGCGGACAAGTGCGTTGACGCGACAATAGAGATTGTCGCACAGGTCAACGGCAAGATCCGCGCAAAGCTGAACATAGCTGCCGATGCCGCATCCGATGAGGTACTTGCCCTCGCGAAGGCCGACGAGAAAATCGCGGCTGAGATTTCGGGCAGGACCATAGTCAAGGAACTCTATGTTCCGGGCCGACTCGTAAACATCGTTGTTAAGTAAAAAAGGGGTCTCCGGATGAAAGAACTCACCTTGGGCTGGAATAACTTTGTAGAGGGAATAAACACCGCAATTACGGTGATTATTGAGAATCTTCCCCAGATCCTGCTGGGCATTCTCGTATTCCTTCTCTTCGTTCTTTTCAGACATCTGCTTTCGAAAAACATAGCGAAAATCTTCGCGAAAGTCTTTAAGCGCCATCCCGTAATCGGAGGCGGAATACGCACCTCCGTACAGGAGCCGCTTAAGACATTTTTCCTGATTTTCGGTCTCTACCTGGGCTTTGCCATAATGAACCCGCCTGACAAAGTCATGGCGTGGCTCACCATGGCATTCCGTATATGTATCATCGTTCTCATAACCTGGGCGCTTTCAAATTTCACTCCTTTTATAACCTCACAGATTATAAAGATGGAGGAGACAAACAGGCGTACAAATGCCGTGGCAGTGCGGTTTGTGGCCAACATGCTCAAGATAATAATCATCTCGATTTCGGTTGTTGTGATTATAGGAGAGCTCGGTTACAACATAGGCGGTCTCATCACCGGTATCGGTCTCGGAGGTCTCACGTTCTCACTTGCCGCGCAGAATACCGCAGCAAATCTCTTTGCCGGATTCTCGATTGTCTCGGACAAGCCTTTTGATGTAGGCGACTACATCATCACGCCGTCCGGAGAGGGTAAGGTTGAGGATATAACCATGAGAAGCACCCGCATCAGAACCCTTGCAGACACCGTGGTGGTGCTTCCGAATTCGAAGCTCGTGGATGAGCCGATAACCAACTGCTCAAGGCTCAACCGCCGCTTCGTCGATGAGACAATCGGTCTTACCTTTGACACCGATGCTGGCAAGCTCAGAAACTGCATTGAAGATATAAAGGCCATGCTCGAGAGCCATGAAGAGGTCTCGAAGGACCGCATAGTTGTGGCTTTTGCGGGATTCTCGGACAGCAGTCAGGATATCCGTATCATCTACTCCGTTGATACGACATCGCTTGACCATTCTCTCGTCGTGCGCGAAGACATAAACTTCAAAATCAAGGAAATTGTAGAGCGAAACGGTGCCTCTTTTGCGTTCCCGAGTGTCACTGTTTACAATGCTTGACTTTAATATTTACTTGTTATATAATTCAGTAGTCTATTTGATAAGTATTTTGTTATTTACCTTTCATTTCGGAGGGAGGGACATAAATGAGCGAGATAAAAGTAAAAGAGGGCGAGTCTCTTGACAACGCTCTTCGCCGCTTTAAGCGTCAGACTTCTCGTGACGGCGTCATTCAGGAAGTTCGTAAAAGAGAACATTATGAAAAGCCTTCCGTAAAGAGAAAGAAGAAATCAGAAGCTGCTCGTAAGCGCAAGTATAAGTAATAAAAGACGGCTCACGGTTTTCCGTGAGCCGTCTTTTTTTTATTTTAAAGTTTTCCGTTGGCCTCGTAGGCAGCGACAACTGCATTTATGAATGCGCTGCGGATATTGCCCGCCTCAAGTTCGCGGACTCCGCAGATTGTCGTGCCGCCGGGTGAGCAGACCTCATCTTTTAAGACACCGGGCTGTTTTTCCTGCTCAAGCAGAAGCTTCGCCGTTCCTATTGTCATGGCCTCGGCAAGTTTCAGGGCATCTTTTCTCGGGATACCGCAGGAGACGGCGCCGTCTGCCATTGCGTCTATAACCAGGGCGACAAATGCGGGGCCGCAGCCTGTTACCGCGCTTCCCGCGTCGATGAGCCTTTCCTCCATCGGATAAAGTTCGCCTGCGCCCTTCATTGCCTTCAGGAACAGATCAAGTGATTTCTCGCCGACATTCCCGTCCGCGTGGTAGAGAACGGCGCCCGCGCCCACCGAAACCGGAAGGTTGGGCATGATGCGGATTACCGGAAGATCTTTGTTTCCGCACAGTTCCTTTATCCTGTCTATGCTTGTGCCGGCAGCCATGCTGACCACGGCAAACTCATCTGTTCTCGCGTTCAAAACGGGCGCAATCTCAGAGAGAAGAGCGGGCAGAGTCTGCGGTTTTACGCCGAGAAAAACAAGGTCGGATTTTCCGGCAATTGTCCTGTTGTCAGATACGACGGCTCCGGTTTCCTGTCCGAGCGAAGCCGCGCGTGCGGCTGAAGCGTCAGACAGCGAAACAGGTTCGCCGCTTTTTGCGATGGCGGATAAAAGGGCTCCGCCCATATTTCCCGTTCCGATAAATCCTATCATGTTATCTCACCTGTCCGTTTCCCGTAACAACGTATTTGTAGCTTGTCATTTCTTCAAGGCCCATGGGACCTCTCGCGTGAAGTTTCTGTGTGGAGATGCCTATTTCGGCACCCATTCCGAATTCTCCGCCGTCCGTAAAGCGGGTGGATGCGTTTACATATACCGCAGCGGCATCAACTGCCTGAAGGAAGCGGTCTGCTGTCTCCGCGTTTTCGGTGACGATGGCCTCCGAATGTCCGGTGCCGTGCTTTGAAATGAAGTCACAGGCCTCGTCGGGACCGGATACCGTCTTTACCGCAAGGATAAAGTCGCCGTATTCCGTGTCCCAGTCCTCGTCTGTGGCGGGCACGGCACGGTCGCCGAGCACGGCGAGGGCCTTTTCGTCGGCGCGGAGCACGACGTTTTTCTGATCGAGAAGAGGCAGGGCCTCTTTAAAGAAGTCTTTTATTACATCCTCGTGGACCAGTATGCATTCCGCTGCGTTGCAGACGGAGGGGCGTGAACATTTTGCGTTATAAAGTATTTTTGCGCCCATTGAAAGGTCCGCGTCTTTGTCGATATATACGTGACATACGCCCTCACCGGTGCGTATTACCGGTACCTTTGAGTTCGCCGCAACGGCGCGGATAAGTGAGGCGCCGCCGCGCGGAATAAGCACATCAACATATTCCGTCATGGCCATGAGCTCGGAGGCGGATTCCCTTGAAATGTCCTGTACAAGGGAGACAGAGTCCTCCGGCAGTCCGACGGAGGATATGGCCTCTCTCATAATCTCAACCACACATCTGTTGGAGTTTATGGCCTCTTTTCCTCCGCGCAGAATGCATGCGCTGCCGGCCTTAAGGCAGAGGGCAGCTGCATCGACCGTAACGTTGGGACGAGCCTCGTAGATTATGCCTATGACTCCGAGCGGAACGCGCACGCGCTTTATCTGAAGGCCGTTCGGACGGACTTCGGTACGGAGCACATCGCCTATGGGGTCCGGGAGTGCGGCGACATGTCTGACGCCGTTCGCAACGTCGGAAATCCGCTCCGGAGTGAGCCTGAGGCGGTCGAGCATGGAGGTGCTCATGCCGGATTCCTCCGCGGCCTTTATATCCGCGGCATTCGCGGCGAGCCACTCGTCCGCTCTTTTTTCTATGCTATCTGCGACAGCGTGCAGGGCTTTGTTCTTAAGATCCGTTCCGGCAAGAGCCGTCAGTGCGGATGCTTTTTTTGCTGCCGCGCCCTGTTGCATCAATGCGGTCATTTTCAGTTCTCCTTTATGCAGAATCTCGTTCCTGTTTCCTTGCCTTCAAGGATATCGTAAATAACCTCTACGCGGTTTCCGTTTGCTATAACCATTTCGCAGTTGGCCTTTGTTGATATTTCGGCTGCGTTGAGCTTTGTCGCCATTCCTCCGGTTCCGCGCCAGGAACCCGCTCCTCCCGCTGCCTTTCGCAGGTCGTCGGTCAGGACTTCCACACGGTGCACGAGCTTTGCTTCCGGATTCTGTCGCGGATCGTCGTCATAAAGACCGTCGATATCCGTGAGAAGAATGAGAAGATCAGCTTCAATGAGCACTGCAACTACGGCGGAAAGTGTGTCGTTATCGCCGAGCACTTTTTCATAGCCTGTCTCAATCTCGTCAGACGCGACTGAGTCGTTTTCATTGACAATGGGGACAACACCCATGGAAAGCAGGGTTGAAACCGTTGATTTCAGATGCTCGGTGCGGCGGGGGTCGCTGACATCACCTTCGGTCAGAAGGATCTGGCCGGTCGTGCAGTTGTATTCCGAGAAAAATTTGTCGTAGATATGCATGATTTCGCACTGGCCGACGGCTGCTGCCGCCTGTTTCATGCGGAGCTCCTCGGGACGGCTGTTCAGTCCGAGTTTATCCACGCCTGCGGCTATCGCGCCGGAGGAGACCAGGACGATCTCGTAACCCGCTCCGCGCAGATCGGCAAGGACTCGCGCAAGGCGGTCCATACGGCGCAGATTGAGCTTGCCTGTCTCATGTGTAAGTGTTGATGTTCCGACTTTGACGACTATTCTTTTTGTTTCCATGCGGTGTCAGACCTTCCCGTTTTTTCGATGTTTATAATGATACCACTTTTTCCCGTCTTGTGCTACAATAATATATGATTTCAAGTTTTATATAGAAAGTACTTGGTATTTAAGTATGAAAAATCCTGTAGTGAAATGGTTCCGGCCGACCCGAAAGGTGGGTTCCGTGACGGAAATAACCGCGGAGAGCCTGCGTGAAATGGGTGTCAGCGCAATTGCTCTCGACGCGGACAACACTACCTCATATGACCGCACAACCACGCCTCTTCCCGGGGCGATTGAGTGGATAAACAGCATGAAGGCCGCCGGATTCAAAATGCTCCTGCTTTCGAACGGACCGGGCAAAAGGGCGGGTACGCTTGCCGAGGTCTACGGCATACCCGTACTTGCGATGAGCTTAAAGCCGTCGCCGACAGGTTATATCCGTGCGGTTTTGAAGTTTAAAACCGCCCCGAAAAACTTTGTCATGATCGGCGACCAGCTCTTCACCGACATCTGGGGCGCGAATCTTACGGGTTTTCAGACAATCTACTGCAAGCCCGCGGGGCCGGATGAGGGACAGAAGCTGCTCTGGCTTATGAAACGGCTCTCGGAGAAACTTTTATTTTGGTATTTCGACAGAATCGGAGATGATGCGTTATGAATATTGAGGCACTGGGCAAAACCCTGAAGGACGGCACCGCGGCCCTTATAATATCGGAGGTGAACAGGCTCTATTTTACGGAGTTTGAGTCCTCTGACGGCTACCTTATAGTCACAAACAAGGGGGCAGTTTTCATAACCGACTCAAGGTATATTGAGGCGGCGCAGAAAGAGGCGAAGGACTGCAGGGTCATGCTTATGAAATCCGGCAGGGAGTTTGCGGAGCAACTCGTTTCCGCAATTAAGGAACTGGGCGGAAAGACGGTATGGATTGAGACCTCACGCCTCTCTGTCTCGGACGCGAAACTCTATGAAAAAATCCTTGCCGAAGGCAAACTGAAACTCGTTTTAAATGACAAACTCGACACGGCGATAAATGAATTCCGCAAGGTGAAATCAGGGGAGGAAAAGGCCAAACTTCAGAAGGCTCAGCGCATAGCCGAGAAGGCCTTCAAAACCATTCTTCCGATGATTAAACCGGGTGTCAAAGAGCGCGAAATCGCCGCGGCTTTAGACTATGAAATGCGCAAGGCCGGAGCGACGGCCGTATCCTTTGAAACCATCGTAGTTACGGGCAAAAACTCGTCAAAGCCGCACGGCGTGCCGGGGGACACGAAGGTTAAAAAAGGAGACTTCGTGACCATCGATTTCGGCGCACTTTACGCGGGCTATCACTCGGATACGACGCGCACCGTCTGTGTGGGTACTCCCACCCCGAAAATGGCCAATGTCTATGACACTGTCCTGCGCGCGCAGAAGGCGGGCGTCGCGGCTTTAAAACCGGGGCTTCGGGCTTTCGACGGCGACAAGGTCTGCCGTGACATAATAAAGGCGGCCGGATACGGCGAATTCTTCGGTCACGGCACGGGCCACGGAGTGGGTGTCGAAATCCACGAACTGCCGAATCTCTCCCCGCGCGCGAAGAAAAACATCCTTCTTCAGCCGGGCAATGTAGTGACCGTTGAACCGGGCATATATCTCCCCGGTGAGTTCGGAGTACGCATAGAGGATATGCTCCTCATAACCGATGACGGAGCCCATAACTTCGCCACTCTGCCGAAGAAACTGATCGTTCTGTAAAGAAAAAAACTTGCTATTTAATAATAATTAATATATAATCTAACGCGTATTACATATATAACGGAGGTAAAGTTATGATTTCAGCCGGTGATTTTAGAAACGGTGTAACTTTTGAGGAAGACGGGCAGGTCCTCCAGGTCGTTGAATTCCAGCATGTAAAGCCGGGTAAGGGCGCTGCTTTCGTACGTACGAAGACAAAGAACGTCATTACCGGTGCTGTAGTTGAAAAGAGCTATAACCCGACGGCAAAGTTCCCTACGGCTTTCGTCGAGAGAAAAGATATGGAATACTCCTACAATGACGGTGATCTCTATTACTTCATGGATCAGGAGACATATGAGCTCGTTCCCATCAATTCCACGGAACTTTCCGACAACTTCAAGTTCGTCAAGGAGAACATGATCTGTCGTGTTCTTTCCTACAAGGGTAAGGTATTCGGTGTTGAGCCGCCCAACTTTGTTGAGCTCAAGGTCACACAGACCGATCCGGGCTTCAAGGGCGACACGGCTACAAACGCAACAAAACCCGCTACGCTTGAGACAGGCGCAGAGGTTAAGGTTCCCCTCTTCATCGATGAGGGCGAAATGATTCAGATTGACACCAGAACCGGAGAATACATGGGCCGCGCATAAGGTCCTGTTCGGAGGTAACTCGGAATGAAAACAGTAGAAAAAGTTGCTTATCTCAAAGGTCTTGCAGAAGGCCTCAACTTAAACGCAGACAAGCCTGAGACGAAGATGTTCAACGCCATTATGGAAGTGCTCAAGGAACTCGCCGAGAGCCACGATGATCTTGAAGAGTCTCTCGACCTTGTTGCCGCACAGCTTGATGAGGTTGATCATGACCTCGGTCAGGTTGAGGAACTTCTCTTCGGCGTATGCGACTGTGAAGATGAAGAGTGTGACTGCGGATGTGAAGATGATCATCACTCACATGACCATCAGGCACCTGCTTCCGCTCCTGCAGCTGCACCTGCCCCTGCTCCCGCTCCCGCTCCCGAACCGGAGCCGGAAGAGGAGGATGAATTCTATGAGGTGGAGTGCCCGTCATGTCACGAGGTAATCTGCGTCGATGAGGGAATCCTCGAAGAGGGCAGCATTGAGTGCCCGAACTGCGGAGAAAAACTCGAGTTTGAAATCGAGTTTGAATAATTCTCGTAAATAAAGATAAAAAAACCGGGCATCGACGCCGTCGATGCCCTTGAGTTTCAAAAGAGGCTTTATGAAACTTGTATTGGCTTCAAAGTCGCCGAGGCGGAGCGAACTGCTCGCCGGTGTCGGCTATGATTTCAGCATTTTGCCTGCGCAGTTTGATGAGAGCAGCGTCTCTCTCGACGACCCGAAGCGGGGAGTCGAAGAGATCGCGCGCGGTAAGGCGCAGGCCTGTTTCGGGGCGCTTGCCGACACGCACGACACAGTCGTGCTTGCCGCAGACACCATAGTTGTCTGCGACGGCGAGGTGCTTTTAAAGCCGAAAGATCCCGCCGAGGCAAAGGAGATGCTGAAAAAACTCTCCGGCAACACCCACAGGGTGATGACAGCCACGGCAATTATCAGCGAAAAGGGGACGACCTCCTTTGTTGAGGAGACCTCCGTCTGCTTCTTTGAGCTGACTGACGAGGAGATTGATGACTACATCGCCACGGGCGAACCGCTCGACAAAGCGGGGGCCTACGGTGTTCAGGGTCTCGGCTGTTATCTCGTCAAAAAAATCGAAGGCGACTACTTCAATGTCGTCGGCCTTCCGATAGCACCGGTCATGCGATATCTGAAAGAGGCCGGTGTGCTTCCACGTAAAGGAGTCTGAATATGTTTACACAGGACATAGGAATTGATCTCGGCACCGCCAACACCCTTGTATTCGTAAAGGGTAAGGGCATCGTTATCCGCGAGCCCTCAGTTGTTGCGGTTGACGTCCGTGCCACTCCCAACAAGGTTGTTGCGGTAGGCTCGGAGGCCAAGGAGATGATAGGCCGTACACCCGGTTCCATCACGGCTGTTCGTCCCTTAAAGGACGGCGTCATTGCCGATTTTGATATTTGCGCGGACATGCTCAAGGAATTCATCCGACGCGCCATGAGTTCGTCACCTCTGACGAAGGCGCGCGTCATGATATGCATTCCTTCGGGCGTCACTGAGGTTGAGCGCAGGGCGGTGCACGATGCCGCGCGTTCGGCCGGCGCAAGACAGGTATCACTCATAGAGGAGCCTATGGCTGCCGCAATCGGCGCCGGCCTTCCGGTATCGGAGGCAACAGGTTCAATGGTAGTTGATATCGGCGGCGGTACTGCGGAAGTTGCCGTAATCTCCCTCGGAGATATCGTAACTTCAAACTCCGCGCGTGTGGCGGGCGACAGTTTTGATGACGCCATAATCGCTTACGTAAAAAGGAAATACAACCTGCTCATAGGTGAGCGCACGGCCGAGGACATAAAGGTCAAAATCGGTTCCGCTTATCCCTATGAGGGTGAAGGTGCAATAGATGTCAAAGGCCGAAACCTTGTTGACGGTCTTCCGAAGAATGTTGAAATTACTTCCGAGGAAGTGCGCGAGGCCCTGGCCGACAGCATAAACATGGTTCTTGACTGTGTTCGCGCAAGCCTTGAAAAGACTCCTCCTGAGCTTGCTGCGGATATTATGGAACAGGGTATTATGCTGACCGGTGGCGGAGCCTTACTCCGCGGTCTTGACAAACTTATTTCCGTAGAGACGGGAATGCCTGTCCGCGTTGCGGACAACCCGCTTGACTGTGTCGTAAACGGCACGGGAGCATGTCTTGAAAACGACCTGCTCGGAGCTTCAAGCACGAGTAACTATGACTGATTATAAGGGGGCTTTCCTGAAAGAAGCCCCTTTTGGTATTTATCGGGCGGTGAAATTTTGAACAGATTCGTAAAAACTAAATGGTTCAAAATAGCAGTTGCCGTTTTTGCTCTCCTCTTCGTACTTCTCATATTTGCGGCGGCGAGCAAAAAAGGAAGTTCTCCTCTGTCATCCCTTCTGGGTACGGTGACGGAGCCGCTTTCGAGCGCCTCATCCGGCATCGGCAAGACTTTTTCAAAGCTTACCGGCGGCCTGCGCTCCAAGAATTCCTACCAGGATGAAATCAAGGAACTGAAAAAACAGATAGTCGGCTATCAGCGCGAGCTCGCCGACTATGAACAGATAAAACAGCAGAACGAACTTTATCAGAACGCTCTCGGTGTAAAGGAGAAAAATGCGGACTTCGAGTTTGTATATGCCTCCGTAATAGGCCGCGATGCAGCTGATGTCTACACAAGCTTCACTTTGAGCAAGGGTTCGAAAGACGGTGTTGAAGTAAACGATCCCGTCATCTGCGGCGAGGGCCAGCTTGTCGGTGTAGTCTCCAAGGTCTCACCGACCTACTGCGTGGTCTCGACCGTTCTCGACCCCAAGGTCTCCGTCAGCGCGTATGAAGTCAGGACGCGCGAGACGGGCTATGTCTCCAATACGACGATTCTTTCCGAATCCGGTCTTATCAAGGTCTCCGGTCTCTCACGTACGACCTCGGTCACTGCCGGAGGTCTCGTCTGCTCAACCGGTGTCGGAGGCGTATATCCGAAAGACCTCGTCATAGGTACGGTCAAAGAGGTCAAGGACGACGACCATACAATCTCGTCCTATCTCATTGTTGAACCGACCCTTGACATAAAAGATATCGAAGATGTCCTGATTATCACGAGCTTCGAAGGACAGGGTGTGGCCACTCCATGATGAAGCAACAGATATCTTCAGAAAAGAAGGCGCTCTATGAGAGACGCGCGCTGTTTGCGGCGCTCCTCATCGTATTCGCTCTTTTGCAGAACACGCCGCATCTTCTTCCCGGCATCCTAGGCGCGCATGCGCTCATCCTGATACCCCTCGCGGTATGTCTCGGCATGTTTGAAAAGGCGGTGGTCGCCGCACTCTTCGGAACACTCGCCGGAGTTTTCTGGGATGTGACGGTTGCGTCGGGAGACGGCTATAACGCCATGATTCTCATGCTCTTTGCGACAATATCCAGTGTCCTCATAAGTTATCTCATGAGAAACAATATCTCTACTGCATTGCTTCTCTCGTTTGCGGCAATCATCATCTATATGCTGCTGCACTGGTTTATCTTTGTCGTATGCAGCGGTGCCACAGGAGGATTCGTAACACTGTTTACCTTCTATCTTCCCTCCGCCATTTACACGGCGGTCTTCGCTCCGCTTATCTATATTCTGCTCCGAGCCCTTCTCCGGAAGATCAAGGAGTAATCGCTGAAACTAAGGAAAGGCAGGTGTCGTTATGTATTCTCAGCAATTCTTCTCAACGAGAAGACGAGTTATTCTCGCGGGAATACTTGCGGCCATCTGTCTTTTTTTCATAGCAACCTTACTTAAGGTCCAGATTATCAAGCGTGATCAGTACCGCAACAATACCGTGAGCACCTACATCGTTCCGGTCGACGCGGCAAGGGGTGAGATCCTGGACAGAAACGGATCTCCGCTCGTCACGAACAAGCAGGGCAACTCGCTCATTTTCAATTATTCGTATTTCCCCACAGACCTCAAGGAGCGCGATGAGCTCATACTCTCGCTCATGAATCTCTGTGACAAATACGGACAGGAGCATATCGACAATCTCCCGATTGTCCTCAATGCCGACGGCACCTATTCCTTCATCCAGGATGATGAGGACGAGGACATTGCGGAGTATATTGAGTGGCTCAAGTCACCTGAGATGTTAAATCTCAACAGTTACGCCACGGCGGACAACTGTATGACAGCCCTCATCAAGCGTTATGAACTTGAGGACTATTCTCCGAAGGAGGCGCGCGACATAGCGGCCGTCTGTGCGGAGATGAAGCACCTCAACTTTTCAAACTCAACGCCGTACACCTTTGCCGAGGATGTACCCATGGAACTCGTTGCGGTTGTCATGGAGAACAGGGCGTTCTACCGCGGCGTTGAGAACCTTATAGTGCCTTACCGCGAATTCACGGACGGCACTGTCGCGCCGCATATTGTCGGCCGTGTCGCCAAGATTTCCGCTGAGCAGTATAATGCCGCGAAGGCGGAGACGGACGCACTTGTCGCCGAAGCTGAAGAGGACGGCGCAACAGAAGAGGAAATCCAGGCCATCAGAAGAAACTCGTATACGATGAACGACGAGATAGGAAGCGGCGGCATAGAGTCCGCCATGGAGTCCTATCTTCGCGGCAAGCGAGGCCTGATGCAGGTGACAATAGATTCCGAAGGCGATGTCAACGAGGACTACCTCATCCCTCCTGAGCAGGGCAGTTCCGTTGTTCTCACGATTGACACGAACCTTCAGCGGGTCGCGCAGAAGGCCCTTGAGGACCGCGTAAAATCCCTCAATGTCGTCACTGACCTTCCTGACGGCGCGGCTGCCGCCGCGGTTGTCGTCATGAATGTCCACAACGGCGAGATTCTGGCCTGCGCGACATATCCTTCATATGACAACAATCTCTGGAAAGAGAACTATAAGGACTGGGTGGACGACAAGATAGGCTCACCGCTCTGGAACAGGGCGACAATGAGTACCTACGAGCCCGGTTCAACCTTCAAGCCCTGCGTCGCTGTCGCAGGCCTTGAGGAAGGTGTAATCGACGAGGAGTTCACCTGGGACTGCGACGGTTACTACCGCTACTTCTCAGACGTAGAGTTCGGCTGTGCCGGACGTGCGGCTCACGGCGAGAACAACGTAACCGGAGCCATAGATAAATCCTGTAACTGCTTCTTCTTCGAGACGGGCCGTCTGCTCGGTATCGACAAGATAGACAAGTGGGCGAATGCCTTCGGCCTCGGTTCAAAGACCGGTGTCGAGATAAGCGAGGCGCAGGGAATACTTGCCGGTAAGGAATATCGTGAATCACAGGGCGGCACATGGCACCCCGGTGATACCGTACAGGCCGCCATCGGTCAGTCCGATCACCAGTTCACGCTGCTCCAGATGTGCAATTACTGCGCGACAATCGCAAACGGCGGCACACGCTATGTTCCGCACTTTGTAAAGGCCGTGCTCAACTATGACTACACCGGAACGGTTCTCAAGAAGGAAGCCGTTGTGGGACAGGAACTCGGCATAAAGAGGTCCAATCTGAAACTTGTACAGGAAGGTATGTACAAGGTTGCAAACGAGGGCTTCTGCCGTGACGCCTTTGCGGGACTTCCCATAAGACCCGCGGCAAAGACCGGTACATCGGAAGTAAAGAAAAAATATGACGGCGTAATTGTTGAAGGAAACAACGGTTTCCTCATCACCTATGCGCCTTATGACGACCCTGAAATCGCCATCGCCCTCGTGGTTGAGACGGCGAACACGGGTGCCATGACAGCGACAATCGCGGCTGATATCTATCAGTACTACTTCTCTGAGAAGCCGCTCCAGTCGCTTCAGCAGTACAACACATTCCTGGGTTAGGAGGAAGACATGGCTGATTTTGTTGCAAAAAAAGTGTTGTTTACCTCCGGAAAAGGCGGAGTAGGCAAATCCACGCTCTCGACCACCTATGCGAAACTCCTGTGCGCACAGGGCTTCGAAGTCCTTATGATAGACTGCGATGTATCCCTCCGAACACTCGACATAATGCTCTCCGTATCAAGCATGGTCCTCTATGACTGGTATGACATTGTGGAGGACAATGTAAACGCGAACTCGGCCCTTATCACGACCGACGGCCCGAAGCTTCTGGCCGCGCCGCAGGGCGAGATCAGCGTCACCGCGGATGACATGAAAAAGCTCATACGGACGTATGAGCGCCAGTTTGACTATATTGTTCTCGACTGCCCGGCAGGCGTGGGTCCTGTCTTCGACGCCGTCTTAGCGGTCGCTGAGCTCGCGCTCATAGTCTCGACACCGGACAATGTCTGCGTCCGCAGCGCGGCTGTCGCCGCGGGCAAGGCCGCGGACGCGGGTGTTGAGTCGAGACTTCTCATAAACCGTTTCCAGAAAAACATCACTTTCGGGGGACGCGCACTCAATATCGACCAGGTGATTGACGCAACCGGAGTTCAGCTCGCGGGAGTAATTCCCGAGGACCGGGCGCTTGTGCTCGCAATGTTAAACGGCGAGCTCATTGATCCCAACTCAAAAGGCGTCAAGGCAATGGAGCGGGTTATACGCCGCTTAAACGGCGAACAGGTACCTCTAAAGATTTAGTCAATATAGACAAAACCTATTGCCCAGAGCCGATTTTTATGTTAAAATGTAATGTACTAATCGGTTTATAGGGGGCAACCTGATGAACATCGCTCTTATTGCACATGATAAGAAAAAGGAACTTATGACGCAGTTTTGCATCGCTTACTGCGGCATTCTTTCAAAGCATACTCTTTGTGCTACCGGCACAACGGGTAAAATAGTATCTGAGGCAACCGGCCTTGAAATCCACCGTTTCTTAAGCGGCGCACAGGGCGGCGAGCAGCAGATAGCTTCCCGTATAGCATGCAACGAAATAGACCTGTTGCTCATGTTCGGTGACCCCTTAAATCCGAAACCGAACGAGCCCAATGAGGCGAATCTCATAAGGCTTTGCAATGTCCACAACATACCGGTTGCTACAAACATAGCTACCGCTGAGGCTTTAATCCACGCACTTGCGCGCGGTGACCTCGACTGGCGTGATATTGTAAATCCGAAAAACAGCTGAGTTTCAAAAAACAGGCCATGCTTTGTTGCAAAAGCATGGCTTTTTTTATTGTAAAACGGAGGAATACGATGGCACTGATCACCGGTGCGGTAAAGGGTACACAGGATACTCTTCCGCAGGACAGCGGTAAAATCCGCTTTGTGGAACAGACGATTGCGGACATAGCCGCAAATTACGGATTTCGTGAAATCCGCACGCCTGTTTTCGAACATACCGAACTTTTCAACCGTTCCGTGGGTGACACGACGGATGTAGTTCAGAAGGAGATGTACACCTTTGAGGACAAAGGCGGACGTTCTGTTACGTTGCGCCCTGAAGGCACTGCCGGCGTTGTCCGCGCCTTCCTTGAGCACGGACTTTTCAACGACGCGCTTCCGCAGAAGATGTACTATTTCACTTCCTGCTATCGTTACGAGAAGCCCCAGGCGGGCCGCCTGCGTGAATTCCATCAGTTCGGCGTCGAGTGCTTCGGTCCCGAAGGACCTGCGGCTGACGCCGAAATCATAGCTCTCGCGAGCGAGATTTTTGGATTCCTCGGAATCGAGGGTCTGGAGCTTAAAATAAATTCCATAGGCTGTCCGACCTGCCGCGCCGAGTACCAGAAAGCCCTGAAGGAGTACTTCCGCTCAAACAAAGATAAGCTCTGTGATACCTGCAACGACAGACTTGAGAGAAATCCCATGAGAATCCTGGATTGCAAGAGTCCGGTTTGTTCCGAGATAGCGAAGGACGCACCTAAAGTTTTGGACTATCTCTGCGATGACTGTAAAGAGCATTTTGAAGGTCTGAAGAAATACCTTGAGGCCATGCATATACCGTACAGGGTTGACCCGACAATAGTACGCGGCCTTGATTATTACACGAGAACGGTCTTCGAGTTCGTGACAACAGAGATCGGTGCCCAGGGCACCGTCTGCGGAGGCGGCCGTTACGATGGCCTCTGCGAGGAGCTCGGCGGTGCGCATATTCCCGCCCTCGGATTCGGACTCGGACTTGAGCGCCTCATGCTCGTGCTTGAGGCTCAGAAAATCGAGCTTCCCGAGGACATGCGCCCCGACATCTGCCTCGCCCCTGTCGGCGAGGCCGCCACGGTTTATTCCGCCGGACTTGCAAACGAACTTCGTCAGAACGGCATTTTTGCCCTCTTTGACATCTCTGCCAGAGGCATAAAGGCCCAGATGAAATACGCAAACAAGATAGGTGCGCATTACGTCGTAGTAATAGGTGATGACGAACTGAATTCGGGCAAAGCTAAGCTCAAAAATATGGAGACCGGCGAGGAGACTGAAACCGAGCTTAAGAATTTGGCAGAGGATTTCGGTGAAATCGCGGTAAGGGATTCAATAGCAAAATTCGACATGGGCGACGACCTTGCGGACGTCGACATGTCAGCGATAGATTTTAACGCTCTTTTTGGAGGCAAGGATTAATGGACAATATGAACGGTCTTAAAAGGACTAACTATTGCGGTGAATTCAATACATCGTTTATAGGAAAGGAAGCTGTGGTCTGCGGCTGGGTAGCAAGACAGCGTGACCTCGGTCAGCTTATCTTCATCGACCTGCGCGACCGCACGGGTATAGTTCAGCTTGCCTTCGACGATGCGACAGACAGGGAAATTTTTGACAAGGCTTTCGCCACCCGTGCCGAGTTTGTTCTTATGGCAAAGGGCATGGTCCGTGAGCGCTCATCGAAAAATCTTGAAATACCTACCGGTGAGGTTGAGATTTTCGTCACTGACCTTCGTGTGCTCGGCAAGTCGGAGACGCCTCCGTTTGAAATAGTCGAGGACTCCAAAACGGACGAACTACTCCGTCTCAAATACCGCTATCTGGACCTTCGCAGACCCGACCTCGCGAAGAATATCCTCATGCGTCACAAGATAGCAAAGATAACCCGTGACTTCTTTGATGAGAACGGTTTTATTGAGATTGAGACACCCATACTCATAAAATCGACACCTGAAGGCGCCCGCGACTTCCTTGTACCGAGCCGCCTTCACAACGGCGACTTCTATGCGCTGCCGCAGTCGCCTCAGCTTTATAAACAGCTTTCAATGGTTGCCGGTTTTGACCGCTATATGCAGATTGCCCGCTGCTTCCGCGACGAGGACCTGCGCGCCGACCGTCAGCCTGAATTCACACAGATAGACCTCGAGATGTCCTTTGTTGAGATGGAGGACATACTTGACCTCGGTGAGCGTTTCATGAAGCGCGTCTTCAAGGACGCTCTCGACGTGGAGATTGAAACTCCGCTGCCCCGTCTGACCTTCAAAGAGTCAATGGAGCGCTTTGGTACGGATAAGCCCGATACTCGCTATGGCATGGAACTCTATGACCTCTCCGAAATCGTGAAAGACTGCGGTTTCGGTGTCTTCGAGTCGGCCATAGCAGGCGGCGGAGCGGTACGCGCAATCACGGCGAAGAACGCCGCGTCCGTACTCTCCCGTAAGGAGATTGACAAACTCACCGAAACCGCCAAGGGCATAGGCGCCAAAGGCCTTGCCTGGGTGCGCTGGACTGACGAGGGCATCTCATCCTCCTTCGGCAAATTCATCTCTGAAGAGAAGATGGACGAAATCCTGAAGGCGGGAAATACCGAGCAGGGCGATGCAGTCCTTATCATAGGCGATGTAAATGCCACACTCAGTATGACAATCCTCGGTGCTCTCCGCTCCGAGGTTGCGAAGAAACTCGACATTATTCCGCAGGACAAGTACAACCTGCTCTGGATTACCGAATTCCCCTTCTTCGAGTGGGATGAGGAGCTTCAGACCTTTGTTGCAATGCATCATCCGTTCACGGCTCCCATGGACGACTGCCTCGACTATCTCGAGACAGACAAGGCCAAGGTCCGCGCAAAGTGCTACGACCTTGTACTCAACGGTGTTGAACTCGCTTCGGGCTCCATCCGTATAACGGATCCGGCACTTCAGTCGCGCATTTTCGACCTCCTCGGTCTCACCAAGGAGGAGGCGCAGCAGAAGTTCGGATATCTGCTCGAGGCCTTCAAGTACGGACCGCCGCCGCACGGCGGCATGGGTCTCGGCCTCGACCGTCTCGTCATGCAGATGCTCCGATGCGAGACCCTCCGCGATGTCATCGCATATCCGAAGAACAAGGATGCCGTCGAGCCGATGACCTCCTGTCCATCGCCCGTTGATAATGCCCAGCTTGCCGAGCTCGGTATAGAACTGATTGAAAAATAAGCAAAAAATAGGACCCGCTCAATCGAGCGGGTCTCTTTTTTTACGGATTATTCACCCTTCATACCGAGAAGCTGTTTGCCTTCGAGAGCAACCTGGCAGGAAACTTTGATGGAATCAAAGATAGCAGCCTTGATGTCATCCTCTGTAGCGCCGAGTTTCTTTGCGATACCGGTGTCGATGAAGATGTCTTCAGCCATAAGATCAGCTGTGTCGAAAATGTTCATACCGGACTCAATGTTTCTCTTCTTGTAGTCCATGATGATGGGTATAGTGCCGAGTTTCATGCCCCAAGAGGGAACATAGATGATGGGTCTGTTTGCACCCATACCGCGTGCATCGTAAACTATCTTGAGGAACGGACGCCACTTCATGTTGTAGCATGCGCACGGAAGAGCCTCAAAGCCCTTGGACTCACGGGTTGCAGAACCGCAGATGCACTCGCCGACCTGACGGCATGTGAGCATGGCAGTGCCGCCGCCCGGATAAAATGTGCACGGAAGCGGATCCATGATCTTAGTCTTGTCTATGAGGATTGTCCATACCGGACGACGGCCCGGCTGTGTTCCGAAGATGTAGGGAAGTTCAAGTACGTCAACTGAGAAGTTTTCGTCGCAGGAATCTTCACAGAACTTTTCCTGAGCAAGACGTGATTTGAAGTACGGGTTCCTCTCAATGAGATTTCCCTCTGTGTGCATCTTTGCCCAGTAAGAGAAATAAGAACCGAGTACGGTAGCGTGTTTAACGCCGACTTTTTTGCAGAGAGGGAATATTCTCTCAAGGGGAGCTATGTTGAACTTATGATACTTGGGAAGTACCGGAGCCTCAAACTCTACGCGCTCGTC
This sequence comes from Clostridia bacterium, assembly GCA_017451425.1. Classification (GTDB taxonomy): domain Bacteria; phylum Bacillota; class Clostridia; order Oscillospirales; family Acutalibacteraceae; genus UBA1227. The sequence goes on from JAFSPP010000041.1 coordinate 24,516, forward strand.
AACGCCTGCGGCGAATACGAAAGCGTCAGCGCCCTTAAGCCAATTCTCTACTTCTTCATCTGTCCACTTGTTGATATCCTGGAAGATGATTTCCATCTCTTCGGGGATAGGGGCTCCTTCGGGAAGCGGAGGAAGTGCAAGTGTAGATACCTGGTGGCCTTTGGCGATAAGCTGCTTGGCTGCTTCGCAGCCGAGAAGACCTGTACCGCCGATCATACAAATTTTCATTGGTGTTGCATCTCCTTTACCAATAATTTAGTGCCATTTAATTTTAATAAGAAACGGTGTTAATGTCAATTGAGAAAGGAAATGTTAACAAAAAATTCCCTATTATATTAACTTATTATATATTGAAACAGAAACTGGTAATGTGATAAACTATATGAGTATTTATTAAAGGGAGGAAACCATTTTGAAAAATTATACTTCCAACAATATCCGTAATATTGCGGTAGCAGGCCACGCAGGACGCGGTAAGACCACTCTTTGTGAGGCAATGCTCTATGTGGCCGGAGCAACTGACAGACTCGGTAAGGTGGCAGACGGAACCACGGTAATGGACTTCGACGCAGAAGAAAAGAAACGTGGCGCTTCCCTTATGAGCGCAGTGGCAAGCCTCGAATGGAAAAACGTTAAACTCAACATTATGGACACTCCGGGCCTCTTCGACTTCGCTGCAGGTCTTTCGGAGGCTGCCCGTGCGGCAGGCTGCATGCTCATCGTCACCGACGCTGAGAAGGCCGGTTACGATGTCGGCGCCGAGAAGGCTTTTGAGGCCGCACGCGCCCGTAATCTCTCAACCATGTTCATCATAAACAGAACGGACGCCGAAAACGCAAACTTCGGTAATGTTTTTGATGAGCTCCAGGCAGTTCACGGCACAAAGCTCTGCCCGGTTGTAGTTCCCTACATTGAAAACAACAAGATAGTTGCTCTTGTTGACTTCGCACAGAACAAGGCTTACAAGTACGCAAACGGCAAGGGTTCCGAAATCCCGATGCCCTCGGGTCCGAAACTCGACGCCATGCGCGATATATTCAATGAATCAGTAGCAACTGCTTCCGAGGAGCTCATGGAGAAGTTCTTCGAAGGCGAGCCCTTCACCGAGAAGGAAGTTCAGGACGGACTCCTTGAAGGTGTTACAAACGGCGACATCTATCCTGTATTCGCATGCTCAGGTCTCACACTTGAGGGTGTTGACCTCCTGCTTTCAGGTATCGTAAACCTCCTTCCGGCCGCTGCCGCGAAGACAGGCGAGATCGCTGTTGACGCCGACGGCAAGGAAGTTGCACTCAAGTGCGATCCCGCCGGCCCGCTCGCGGCTATCTGCTTCAAGACAATCGCCGACCCGTTCGTAGGTAAGCTCTCCTACGTCAAGGTCGTTTCCGGCGAGATCAAGGCAGACACACCCATCTACAACACACGCACGGGCAACACTGAGCGTTTCGGTAAAATCCTTTATCCTCACGGCGGCAAGCAGGAGGACGGCAATGTCATCACAGCAGGTGATATCGCCATTCTGACAAAACTTGACGGCCTCAAGACAGGCGATACAATCTCTTCACAGAAGCAGCCGCTCACTCTCAAAGGCCTTAACCTCCCTGAGCCTTGCATGCCCATGGCTGTATATGCTACAAAGAAGGGCGACGAGGAGAAGATTGCCGCAGGTCTTATCAAACTTATGGATGAGGACCCGACTATCACATTCGGCACAAATACTGAGACCAAGGAGCAGGTTATCAAGGGTCTCGGCGAGCAGCACATAAACGTTGTTATCGGTAAGCTCAAGTCCAAGTTCGGCGTAGATGTTGAACTTCGTGCTCCGAAGGTAGCTTATCGCGAGGCCATAAAAAAGAAGGTCGAAGTTCAGGGCCGTCATAAGAAACAGTCCGGCGGACACGGCCAGTTCGGTGATGTATGGATCCGCTTTGAGCCCTGCGATGAGCCCGGTCTCACATTTGCCGAAGAAGTATTCGGCGGTTCCGTACCGAAGAACTTCTTCCCCGCAGTTGAAAAGGGTCTCCTTGACTCTATTGAGCACGGCGTACTTGCCGGCTTCCCGATTGTAGGCCTTAAGGCTACACTTTATGATGGTTCTTACCACCCGGTTGACTCTTCGGAAATGGCATTCAAGACTGCCGCTTCCATCGCATATAAAGACGGTATCCCGAAGGCTAACCCCGTCATTCTTGAGCCCGTTGTAAGTCTTACGGTACTTGTACCTGATGAAAACATGGGTGACATAATGGGTGATCTTACAAAGCGCCGCGGCCGTGTACTCGGTATGGAGCCGCTCGCAGGTAAGGCCGGAATGCAGAAACTCATGGCCGAGGCGCCTGAGGCTGAACTTGCTGACTTCCCGACCGTACTTCGTTCGACAACCAAGGGCAGAGGCTCCTTCTCACAGGAGTTCGCACGCTATGACGAGTGTCCTCACGAGGTCGCTCAGAAGGTTATCGAAGCCTATAAGTCAGAAGAAGAATAATTTTAAACGGTCGGCTTTTTGCCGACCGTTTATATTGTAAGGTGTAAAGAATGCTTGAAACCATTTTGGATGTGCTTCTTGACGTATTGAAAGATACGGCAAAACTCATACCGTTCCTCTTCCTCACCTACCTTGCCATGGAATATGTGGAGCACAAGGCGGGCGAGAAGGCAAAGGAGCGTATATCCAAATCCGGCAACTACGGCCCTGCCGTAGGAGCCATACTCGGTGCGTTTCCGCAGTGCGGCTTCTCGGCCGCGGCATCAAACCTCTATGCGGGCCGTATAATTACCGTCGGCACCCTGATGGCGGTTTATCTCTCGACTTCCGATGAGATGCTTCCCATCTTCCTGTCGGAGCAGGTGCCCGTGGGTTCCATACTCAAGATACTGGGTCTTAAGGCGCTGATAGGCCTTATAGCGGGTTTCGCGCTTGACTTTGCAGTCAGGCTTATTGTAAAAAGCAGAAACCACAAGCCTGAGCCCGAGGTGCACTCTATCTGTGAGAACGACCACTGTCACTGTGAGGAGGAGGGAATATTCAAATCTGCCCTTCACCATACACTGCAGATAACGCTTTTCATTTTCCTCGTTTCGCTGGTCCTTGATTTTGTCATAGAATTTGTGGGCAACGAGTCGCTTGCAAACTTCATTACAAACAAGCCGATTATAGGTGAGTTTGTCGCGGGAATCATAGGACTTATACCGAACTGTGCTGCGTCTGTCGTCATAACCCAGCTCTATCTTGAGGGAGCATTGAGTTTCGGTGCCATGATGAGCGGACTTCTTGTCGGAGCGGGTATAGGCATTGCCGTGCTCCTTCGCATAAACAAGGACATGAAGAAGAACATTGAGATTATCGGCATCCTTTACGGTTTCGGAGTTTTCTTCGGAATACTTATTGAACTTATCGGTATCTCAGTTTAAGGTAGGTGAGTTGTTTGACAGCTGCAAAAGATCCGCACAAGTTTTTAAATCTTGCGCTTGATATGGGTGAGGAACTCATGTCCTGCGGCGCGGAAGTGAACCGTGTCGAGGACACGATTGCCCGTATGGGCATGGCTTTCGGCGCGGTTAACATGAATGTCTTCGTCATTACGACATCCATAGTCGTGACGATG
>JAFSPP010000042.1 GCA_017451425.1 Clostridia bacterium
ATAATTGGACAGTAGCGCAAGCATAAACAGAAGTCAAGGTCTTTAGAGCGCAGCGTGCCTTTACTTCTGTTTTGGTTGTGCTACACAAAAAAAAAGAAAGTAGACACTTTTTTAAGTGTCTACTTTCATCTTACACCTTCAATCTGCACGGCTTTTTCTTTTTTATACCTTCACGTATCTTGTCACGAATTCAAAACTTTCATCGAAGCACTGCCTGCCCTTTTTCACTATCGTTGCAAGCGGCCAGGCGTGGTTTCCGATAATGCCGTCTCCGAGGAAACTGCCGTGCGGTATATTGTATTTTTCAAGTTCCTCAATGAGGTCAAACGCCTCGTACCTCAGCCAGTCGCGGCTGCAGTAGATGACAAATGTCGGAGGGTATTTTTCCGATACCTTCGGGCTCGCGAGTCTGCCTTCATCTGTCTTCAGAAACTCTTTTATCTCCTCCATTGTCATGCCGAAGAAGGAAGTCACGAACATCTTCATGTCGGGGAATTTCGACTGATTCTTTTCGGGATTAATCAGGCTCTCGACATTGAAGCATCCGCAGTTTGAGACCATGGCATCGACATGGAATTCATCCCTGTGTCTGAAGGTCAGTCCGAGCCTGTCAACGAGTGTCGGGTCGGCGGCGATTGACGCGCAGAACATGATGTAATATCCGCCGGCCGATTCGCCCGCGAGGACTATTCTGCCTAAATCAACATTCCATTCATCCGCGTGGTCATATATGAAATCAATCGCGTCGCAGATCTCCTGCAGCTGACCCGGATAGACGAGGTCAGGCGCGTAGGTATAGGCAATTGAAGCGGTGAAGAAACCCTTCTCCGCCCAGTTGGCAATGTAGGTGTCACGCATGTTTGTGATGCCGGAGACCCATCCGCCGCCGTGGATGTAGATGTAGAGCGGCTTCTTCTCATCTTTTAAATCTTTGCGGCTGCAGAGATTCAGAAACTGCTGCCTGCCGCTCCCGTATTTCACACGCGGCGTGTATTTGAGCGTCTCCGGCGTCTTCCTGTGCAGAATGATATACGCCAGAGTCTCAGTAAAGTTATACCAGACAGTTCCGAGCTTTCCCCGGATGTAAATTGATTTCTTCATTAATATCACCCAAGACTATTTTGCAACAGGTACAGGAGGTACGTCAATCGTTATGTCACTGAGCGGGAAGCTGCAGCATGGATGGATGTATCCGTACTCAAGATCACCTATGCGGCGGCCGTCAACACGCTTAGGCGTGTAGACTTCTCCGCTGAGAAGTTGCGAATGACACCATCCGCAACGGCCGCTGCGGCATCTATTCGGAGCATCAATGCTGGCAGCTTCAAGTGCGCGCAGAACAGAGGTATTTGCATCACATGGAACCTTCTGTTCCTTGCCGGATATTCTGACAGTGATAGTGTATTCGGCATCCTTCTTTCCCTTGTAACCTCTGTCGTTTGTCGGATTGAAATACTCACCGAAAAGCTCATGGCGTATATATTTGGGTTTGAGTTTTAAGGTCTTGATTTCCTTGTCAACAAACTCGTACATCGCCTGAGGGCCGCAGAGGAAGAGAGAATAGGGCTCGCCCTTCGGAGCGACACTCTCAATAAGCTTTGCGGTGATGAAACCGTATTTGCAGCCCTTTACCCTCTGCTCACTTAAAACATTAATGAGTTTGATTTTGGGGCAGGTTTCACTCAGCGCTTTGAGTTCATCCGTGAATACGGCATCTTCCAAAGTACGACTGCCGTAAAGTATGGTGAGATCAAAGTCCTCGTCGCCGTCCGCTATGGCATAAGCCATAGAGCGAAACGGGGTTATACCGCTTCCTCCGACAACACCTATCACATGTTTCGCATCCCGCAGCGGCTCGTATGTGAAGTCGCCCTGCGGGTCGGACGCGACGACCTTGGTGCCGACCGTCCAGTTGTCGAGCATGTAATTTGAGGCAATGCCGCCTTCAGTTCTTTTAACTGTTATACAATAATGGTTTTCCTTGCTCTTCCTCGGCGATGAGGAGAGTGAATAAGGACGGGTGAAACGGATGTTATCATCGCTGTATGAGATTGAGAGATATGAACCTGCGGAGAACCATGCAAGGTTTTTTGTACCCCTTGTCGTATCCGGCACGAAGACGAAAGTTTTCACATCTTCCGTCTGTTCAATGATTTTCTCAACTTTCAGATACTGGCAGGCCGGATGGAGTGCGTCAGCAAGTTTATTTGCAGGATACTCTCCGAGCGGTTTAACCGGTGTGTCAGGTGTCTTCGCAACCACTATCACGCGCTTTATCGCACTTAAAACGAAGGGATAAAGAGGGAGTTTAGGTATCAATGATTTTGCCATTTACTTTCCCTCCTTTATCTCTTTTATTACTTCTTTTGCCATCATCTCACCGGTTATGAAAGCGGACGGATAGCCGTCGCCTCGAAGTGAGTGACCGCCGCAGAACTTCATGTTCTTTACGCGGTTTTCGAGATCCTTGAAAACAACACGGTTTACAACGTTGTCCCATGTCTGGCTCATATAACCGTAGATAGTGCCGTTCGGTGTTGAGAGATATCTCGCAAACGTCACCGGTGTGGCAACGGAGATTTCCTCAATATGGGACATTATGTCTATTCCCATGACCTTCTCATAATCTTCAATATACTTCTTCGCAAGATCGTTCTTATATTTCTTATACTCCTCCGGTTTCATATCTTCCGGGAAGTCCCCGTCAAAATACGTAATGGTGAAGAAGAGCATTGATGTTCCTCTCGGCGAGCAGTCGGGAAGGACTACATTCAGACAGTTTACAATGTAGAAGCCATAAGACTTACGGAGATCATACTGAACATTGGCATCCTTATCCTGAAGAACAAAGACACTATAGTCCTCTATTCCCAGCTGCTTCGCAGTCGCGTTAAGACCGAGATATACGCATCCGACAGACATACCCATCTTTCTTGCGTTCGCAAGTTTTCTCATCATCTTCTTTGTAAATCTGCTCTTTGAGAGATTCATTACATTGTTCGGGATGATGTTTGAGATTATCTTCCTGGCGTAAATATTCTCTCCGTTTACAACAACTCCTGTTGCAGCGCCTTTTTCGTCATAGAGGAACTCGGTAACTTCGCTGTTGAAACGAATTTCGCCGCCGTTTTCCTGAATGACTTTCACCATGGCGAGTGTCATACCGTGAGAACGGTTTTTCGGGACATAGGGCTGCGCCTGGGCATAAGCCATAAGAAGACTTATGAAGTGCATGGCATTCAAGTCGCGCGGCGGATTGCCAAGGTAGCCCCAGTAAGTGTTTGTCAGAGACTTGGCTTTTTCGGACAATCCGAGAGCAGAAAGCAGCTTGTCGGTGCTGTTGCCGGCGGCCCTGACAAAGTCGCCGTATTTTGTAAGGAGCGTTATCGGGTTCATACCCGTAACGCCGCCGCAGTCATCCATGTAAATCTGGGCGGCATCAAAGAGGTCGTTGAGTTCAAATAGGGTCTCCATCTGACGGCGACAACCCGGGGCCGCCTCGTCCATGGAATCAATAAATCCCTGCCGGGTAGCTTTTATCTTGTGGTCATAACCGTCTTTGCCTTTGCAAATTACACGGTAGAGGTAGTCCTCTTTCAAAAAGTCGGTTTTTACTCCGAGTTCGCGGTAAATATGTACCATCGACCGCATCTTCGGGTGAGTTGAATCGGCGCAGAGTTCGTGCAGCGACGGTTCAAATTCGAACCGTCCGCGCACGAAACTCGTGGCGCAGCCGCCGGGGATGTTGTGCTTTTCAAGCACAAGCACCGAAAGGCCGGCTTTCGCGCACGTCGCGGCGGCACAGAGGCCGCCGTTACCTGCGCCTACAACGATTACGTCATAGTTATTCATTCGTTACTCCTTATTTCGGCAGTCTGTGCTGGAAGAGCCAATCGTAGCACTTGGCCCAGACTTTCATATAACGTCTGTGATACTTCTTCGGAAGAGCTGCGCCGAGGGCAAATACGCCGAGCGCGTCAGCGACAGCGCCGAGAGCGGTCTTTAAGAGGTCCTTGTCTTTGGTTATGGCAAGACCGCGTTTAGGCAGGTTCTTGTCGAAGTGTAAGAACTGGAAGATGCTGTGCTGGTCATCGGTGATTGTCATCTCACGCCAGGTAAGTATGCCTGAATCAAAGGCATAATCAAGCTGGTCGTGGGTGAGTTTGAAGATGAGAAGTTTTACGAAAGCTATCGGTGCGAGACCGATACCCTTCTTCTTCCAGAACTTGTAGGCGTAAGGCCAGAGTGTCTCTGCGGAGAACTCGCCTTTCTTGTCATTCATTATCGCCTCTGCGAGGAAGGTGGAAATCTCGAAACCTGTAGAGAGACCTGATCCGTTAACTGCCATCGACATATGAGCGGAGTCGCCTATTGCAGCATAACCGTCAGCAATCATGAAAGATATGGGCTCACGGATTGTGAGCGGTGTTACCTGACCGCCCTTGAGTTTCTTTGTGCCGAGCTCGGGAATCTTCTTTCTGTAGTCCTCTGCTCTGCGCTCTGCCTCTTCGGGAGTCATCGGGTCGATGTCGGCTATAAGACAGTCGGTGAAATAGTCATATCCGTCAAAGTTTTTGACTACGTCTGTCCAGCAGAAATTAAAGTCGCCTTCGCTGGGAAGGAAGATGCACTTGTACTTGTCTTCAACACTGTCGGGATCAACGGGGCAGTCGAAGTATGCGCGGTAAAGGTAGATTATATCTCCGCGCGGAGGTGTCTTCTGGATGCCCAGTTTGTCGGGAAGATTGTTTCGAAGAGCGGAGTTGCAGCCGCAGCCGTCGATAACGAGGTCGCCTTTTATGTCACCCTTATTCGTCTTTATGCCGGCGACGCGGTTTCCTTTCATTACGGGGCCTTCAACAGTTACACCGTACTCAAATTTGACACCGCATTTTGTCGCGTAGTCAATCATGAGGTCATAGAGTTTATAGCGGTCGATAATAATCTCCTGCTCCTCGGGATGTTTGAGCCTCTGAACTATCTTGTGGTCATCGTCGGTGTTGGGACCGTAGAAAGTTATGTCGTTTCTCCAGGCCCACTCTATTCCGACCTCTCCCGGATGGGGAGCGCCCACCATATGGAAGATATCCTCGTTTACGCAGTCAAACCACGCGTAACCCATATCCTCACGCTTACGTCTCTCATAAACGGTTACATCAAAGCCGTTTTTCGCAAGCTGCGCGCCGCACATCATGGCGCCGTGGCCGCCGCCCGCGATTATGATTTTCTTATCCTTGTTTCCCATTTTCATTCTCCTTAAATCCAGCTTTCAGCGAGCGGCTCGTCGTGGAAATCGACGGGCTTGTTTTTAAACTCGGGATACGCGTAACCGGTGATGGGCGGCGCGCTGTTGTAGACCTTGTCTATCTCCAGATAACCTGTGCCCAAAGGACCGTCGTGATAGTATCCCTTGAGGAGAGTTACCTCCATATCAAGGCTCATGCCGTAAATTGCCACACGGGCGCCGTCCTTTAAGTCTTTGAGCATCTTTGAATAAGGTGCTCTTGTAAAGAAAATACGGCTTGAGGAGGCCGCCTGTGCCTGAATTATCGGCACAATCTTCGGGAATCCGTTCTCACCCATATACGCAATGTACTTTAAGGTGATAAGGCCGTTCATGAATTTCTGTGTCCAGGGGCGCATTACCTTTTTGCTCCTGTCACCGGCAAAGAAGGGCTTCATCGCCATAACGCGCAGCGCGTTTGCTATAACACCCGGCATATTGAGGGCTCTTCCTTCACTTATGTTATGCAGGTCTGCATAGTGAACCGTGCAGACACCGAAGTAGGTGTTGAAACGGAAGAGCTGGTACTGGTTCATGTGAACATAATCCTCGCCCTCATTTTCACAGTGGGTGAAGGTCATATTGCCTGTCCAGAATTTCCTGTCAACCGTCATGAGAAGGAAACCTGTCTTCGGATGTTCGTAAATATATTTCTTACTGTTACCGCGGACGAACTCGCCAAACATCATCTGGTCATCGCCCTTGTTCATAAGGGTTGTGGTGAGACAGACGTGCATATCGTCTTCATCGTCCTGCATTGCAACGAGACCTATCTTATAGGGATTATCAAAGAGTTTTTCATCTTCTTTTGATATTCTCGGCATATCTTTTCTCCTTCCTTCATACATCTGTCCGGGCGGTCGCGCCGCTCCAGACTGCAACCGGGGAACCGGAAGCTTTCGCAATTTCCGTCAGTTCTTCCATACACTCTTTTGTCATGAGACCTGCGGTCTTGAAATCCCATTCTCTGCCGAGTCTTTCGTACTTGTCGCGGCAGAGATTGTTGAAGGCACAGAGCTCCCATTTTTCCACTCTGTCACGGACGATACCGGCTATGCTTTTAATGTTTTCGTCCGTGTCGGTGGCACCCGGAATAATCGGTGTGCGCACCCAGATGCGTCTGCCCTGTTTTTTGCATTCCTCAGCGAGCCACTCAAAGTTCTCAAGAATGATTTTGTTGCTCTGCCCGGTGAATTTTTTATGCTCCGCATCGTCAAAGAGTTTGAGGTCGTAAAGGAAGATGTCCGTATACGGCAAAAGCGCTTCCAGCGTTTCTCTTTTGCAGAAACCACAGGTGTCGAGCGCGGTGTGAACGCCTGCAGCCTTGAGCTTTTTGAACATCTCGAGTGCGTCCTCCCACTGGAGAGTTATCTCTCCGCCGGAAAGTGTCACACCGCCGTCTGCGCCCCAGAAGGCGCGGTCTTTTATGACGATGTCATAAAGGTCGTCTACGGTGTAGTTCACACCTTTGAGCTCAAGGGCCTGCGTCGGGCATTCGCGCGTGCAGGTGCCGCAGGCATCGCAGAATTCTGCCGTGTGCACACCTTCGTCGTCGAAGGTGATGCCGCCTTTGGGGCAGACATTCGCGCAGATGCCGCAGCCTATGCACCGCACGCCGAGCCACTCGACATGGGATTTCGGCGGAATACTTTCCGGATTGTGGCACCAGGTGCATGCAAGCGGACAGCCCTTGACGAACACTGTGGTCCGAAGACCGGGACCGTCTTCAGTTGACATGCGCTGTATGTCCAATACTTTCATAGCTTAATACCCCATGTGGCTTTCTCTTGCAATAATCTCATCCTGAAGTTCACGGCCTATCGATACAAAGTATGCGTTGTAGCCTGTGATACGAACGAGTAAGTGGCGGTAATCCTGAGGATGCGCCTGGGCATCACGGAGGACGTCAGGATCCAAAATGTTGATCTGAAGCGCAGTGCCGCCGTTTTCAATATATCCCTTGATGAAGGATTTGAATTTTTCCTTATGGTCAGGGTCGCGGATAAGCGATGTATTGAAGGTTATCGTATGTGACGCGCCGTTTGGCAGGAAGTTTACATATTCGTGCCAGTCGCCGTGCTCCTTCTTTCCGCCGAGGGCCGTACCGACAGAGTTTACATTTGATGTCGGTCCGTTTATGTCAGCGCCGTTTGACGGGCAGATGGCATTTGAAAGGAACTGCGGATTCGCGCGTCCGTTTGCGGAAGCCTTCATGACATAGGATGAACCTACCCAGTAGTTCCAGGAGAGCATTCCCGGACGGAAGCGTCTGTGCGTGCACTTTGTCTCGTACTTCCATGTCTCGTCTGACCAGAACTGCATGACTTCCTGAGCGAGAGCGTCGGCCTCGTCGTCATCGCGGCCGTACTTCGGCGCGCGGTTTTTGGCCTTTGCCTGAAGGACCTCGTGGCCCTCCCAGTTGTCGTGAAGTGCCTGAACAAGTTCCTCGAGTGTGCACTCCTTCTTGTCGTAGACGAGATATTTTACTGCGAGAAGACTGTCGACCGTGGATGCGAATGTTACGCCTTCCATTGTTACAAAACCGATCTCAGCGCCGCCGCGGGTTACGTCGAGAGCCTTCTCGGCGCAGCCGCCGACGAGTGTTGAAAGGTAAGGTGTCGGGTTGAACTTGCAGCGGATATTCTCCGAGAGTTCATAGTTGTCGACAAACTTTTTGATTATGTATCTTGTCTGCTCTTTGTAAGCGTCAAAGAATTTTTCCCAGGTATCGAAGTCGGAGAGTTCACCGGTCTTCGGACCATCCTGTGTGAGGGCAGTCGGTTTGCCACCCATGGGATCGTCGTAAGGTTCCATATCCTTGCCGTTGCCGTAGACAAGTTCCATTGCCTTCAAAAGGTTGATGTTGTTGTCAACCGTACCGGAGCGGTCGTTTCCGACCATGGTGTTTTCAAGACAACCGACGGGCGCGTATTCGCAGACATTCTCTTCATTTATAAAGTCTCCATAGTATTTTGCTTCACGCATCATACCGGCCATTGAACGCTCATCGAAGTTAAGAAGGAAAGGAGCGCCCTGTGAACGGGAGATCATATCAACGACTTTGTTTAAGAGCTTTTCCGGTGAATTCTTGTGAAGTCTGACATTCGGCTTCGGCTCAAGAATCGGGCTCCAGTCGTCGATTACATCAAGGATGAGATATGTCAGGTCATTTGTCATATCCTGACCGTCCTTGCCCATACCGGAGAGTGTGAGCAGCTGGCCGAAGCCTGCCGTGATTCCCTGGTTGCCGCCGACTTTGATCATGGCGTCGTATGCGGTGTTGCAATGGAACCAGAAGCATCCGAGGATGTCTTTCATGAAGTCCTCAGTCATGCCTTCCTCAATAGACTTCTTGTAATACGGGTAGAGATACTGGTCTATGCGTCCGAAGGATACGCCGGGTCCCGGATATTTCTCGTCTGACATGACGAGCATGTGGGTGATCCAGAGGGACTGGATTGCCTCCCAGAAGTTCCTTGCGGGATTCCAGGGAACATTGGCTGTGTTCTCGGCCATCTTTAAAAGTTCTTCACGACGAACGGGATCCTCGACCTTCTCCGCGCATTCCTTGCAGTATGCGGAATACTTCGCGGCAAGGTCGCGGGGCATCGTGCATGCTGTCATCATTGCACGGAGCTGGGCGCCCTTGTCGCCCTTCTTGTCCGCCTCGGAAAGTTTGTTGTAGAGGCCCTCAATATACTCATACTCAGCCTTGAAGCCCTTGTCTATGATTTTCTTGTAATTCGGGATAAGGTGTCCCGAAGTGGCACCGCTGTTTCCGTAGCCGTGCTTGAAAAGGAAGGACATGCTCTCTCTTGCTTCTTTGACGAGCTTGTCTCTCTCCTTCTGCTCCTCTTTTGTGAGGCACATGGAATACATTACATTGAATCTTGCGCCGCAGAGCAAATCTCCGGGAATGATTTCAACGGGCAGATATTCGCATATTACCTTCTTCGTGAAATCCGCCTTGCGCTCAACCAGGTTCTTTTTCCAGAAAGCGTCATCTACCGGGACGACCTCCGAATACTGTTTGAACGCCTGTGTGAATGTGGGAAGGAACGTGTGGTTTTCAGGTACGATGTAGTATGTAATCTCATCGAACTGGGTGTCCCACGGTGTTCCCGTTGTGTAGAGGGAATACTGGTTATTCCATTTGCGGTTTACGCCTTCAAAGTAATAGTCGCGAAGCCATTTTGTGCGCTTGCTCAGATTACCGGGCTGTTTTACCGCGTTCTCATACTTTGCTGCCAAAACAAATTACCTCCTCTTTATAAGTTTTAAAATTATTTTTTCACCGTGTTCAAGCAGAAGCTTCATATGCTTTTCAGCCTCTGCCTTATTGTTTTCGAGAATCGCTTTTGCTATAAGTCCGTGCTTTTTAAGCACGAATTCGTAGACTTCGGGATCCTCGTAAAAACGTACTATGAGAGGGTATGCGCTGTTTTCAAAAGCCTGCATTACTATGCCGTAAACGATGTTTCCGCTCATGCGGCATATCGAATAGTGAAACTGCAGGTCGTATGCGGCGCGCTTTTGCGGATCGTGCTCGGCGGCCTCTTCGATAAGCAGGGCCTGCATGCGACTCTTGGCGCTCTCGCTTGCGTTTTCGCAGGCCTTGCGCGTGCACTCGAGCTCGAGATACTTGCGCGCATCCAGAATATCCTTCAGTTGTTTTTCGTCAAGCAGTCCGAATGTTACGAGGTCAGCCAGGATGGAGAAGTTGCTCTCATTCTTCCAGTCGGCGACCTCTATCCATTTTGTCGGAACTGTCTTTATATATCCGTTGGACTCAAGGTCTACCACAACCGCGTTTATAACCGAGCGGCTCACATCAAAGATTTCGCACAGCTCACGCAGCGTGGGTAACTTGTCTCCGGGTGAGTACTCACCCGAGAGAATCTGATATTTAATCTGTTCTATGACCGTTTCCGTAAGACTTTTCTTCATAAAACACCTGCCTTTTGAAAAGTTGGTGGTAATTCCACCGTGGTAATACCACCAATATCATTGTAGCACTATATACGTTACAAAAACATTATCAATAGCGACGAAAAAAGGAACTACGTTTTGTAGTTCCTTACTAAATCACTTCTTTTATTTTCCGTATATCCTCTTCAAACAGCGGTTTGTTGTTTATGTTTCTCAGTATCGCTGCGGGATGGAAGGTTGCGGTGAAGATCCGTCCGCCAATCTCAAAGAACTCACCGTGCCCTGTCGTCACTTTGAAATCCTTGCCGAGGAAATATGACGCAGCTACGCGGCCGAGGCAGACTACTATTTTAGGATCAACTGCTTCTATCTGGGCTTTGAGAAAACCGATACAGGCCGATACTTCGTCACTTTTCGGATTTCTGTTTTCAGGCGGCCTGCACTTGACCATGTTGGCAATATATATGTTTTTCTCCCTTGAGAGACCGTATTTCTCAAGGCATTCGTCGAGCAGTTTTCCCGACCTGCCGACAAACGGCAGGCCCTCTCTGTCCTCGTTTTCACCGGGTCCTTCGCCGATTAAAAATATGTCGGCATTCGGATTTCCGTAACCGAAAACGAGGTTATTCCGAGTTTTGTAAAGGTTACAGCCTTTACACTCTTCGCATTTTTGTTTCAGATTTTCCAGAGTCATGGTTTTTTCACCTTCTGAAACTATATTATAATTCATTTAACAAACCTTGACAATTGTGGTATTATATATGTCGAGTTTATGGTAAAAATATTCTTTAAAAGGAGATTTTTGCTATGCGTAAGAAGCAATTCAAAGCTGAGTCAAAACGACTCATGGACATGATGGTCAACTCCATCTACACAAACAAGGAGATCTTTCTCCGTGAAATAATCTCAAACGCGAGCGACGCCATAGACAAGCTCGCATTTTTGTCCCTTACGGACGACAAAGTGGGCCTCTCCCGCTCCGATTTTCAGATTACACTGACCGTTGACAAGGAGAACCGTGTTCTCACTGTCTCCGACAACGGCATCGGCATGAATGCGGATGAGCTCGAAAACAACCTCGGCGTCATTGCCCATTCGGGCAGCCGCGCTTTCTCGCAGGAGAACGCCGATGCCGACCTCTCCGACACGGAGATCATCGGCCAATTCGGCGTAGGTTTCTACTCAGCCTTCATGGTATCCGACAAAATCACCGTCATCACAAGGAAGTACGGTGAGGACCAGGGCTACCGCTGGGAATCCTCAGGCGTTGACGGCTACACAATTGAGCCCTGTGACCGCGACACGGTCGGCACGGACATCATCATGCACATAAAGGAAGACGGCGAGGAGCCGAACGAGTACTCAAAGTACCTTCAGGAGTACACTCTGAGGAGTCTCATAAAGAAGTACTCTGACTATATCCGCTTCCCGATTAAGATGCTCGTCAAGAAAGAGGATACCGAGGAGTATGAGACCTTAAACTCCATGGTACCCATCTGGCACAAGAAGAAATCGGAAGTCACTCAGGAAGAGTATGACAACTACTACAAGGAGCACTGGATGGACATAACGGCTCCCGTCTGCACCATCCCCATCTCGACAGACGGTACTGTCTCCTACGAGGCGCTCATATACGTCCCTGCAGAGGCACAGACCATGTACTACACAGAGGAGTTCAAGAAGGGCCTTCAGCTCTACAGCTCCGGTGTCATGATCATGGACAAGTGCGAGGACCTGGTCCCCGATGCCTTCAACTTCATAAAAGGTGTCGTCGAGTCACCCGACCTCTCACTCAATATCTCCCGTGAGATGCTCCAGCAGAGCAGACAGCTCTCCGCCATCCGCGGCCATATCGAGAAAAAGGTCAAGGCCGAGCTTAAAAAGCTCATGGAGACAAACCGCGAGGCCTATGAGAACTTCTATAAGTACTATGGCCGCCACTTCAAGGCAAACCTCCTTGAGACATACGGCATGAGCCGTGACCTCGTCTCCGACCTCCTCCTCTTCTACTCCTCAACCGAGCGCAAGCTCGTCACCCTTGAGGAATATGTAAACAGGATGAGTGACGACCAGAAATACATCTACTACGCCACAGGTGAATCCGTATCCGCTGTTGACGATCTGCCTCAGGCCGAGATAGTCAAGGACCACAATATGGAACTCCTCTATCTCGTAGACCCGGGCGATGAATTCCTCCCCGGTGCTCTCGGCACATTCATGGACAAGCAGTTTAAGTCCATCAACGATGACGACCTGGGCTTCGAGGACGAGAAGAAAGAGACGGACGAATCCGTCTACAAGGACGCATTCAAATTCATCAAGGATACCCTCGGCGACAAGGTCGATGAGATCAAGGCATCCACAAGGCTCAAGAGCCACCCCGTCTTCATGAGCAGCGGCGACGGCATAACCTTCGAAATGGAGAGATACTTCAATGCCGTACAGCCCGGTGTGGCAGGCGCCAAGGCCAAGAGAATACTTGAGATAAATACAGACCACGATGCCTTCAAAGCCCTCGACGCGGCCCGCAAGGACGATCCTGAGAGAGCAAAGAAGATAGCCACCGTACTCTACAACCAGTCCCTGCTTATCGCCGGACTGCCCATAGAGAACCCGACCGAATACACAGACCTTCTGGTCTCGCTGTTCTGATAAAAAGCAAAGGAGAAAAACAATGCAGATTTTACTTGAAACATCCGCCCGCCACCTCCATGTCACACGAGAGGTACTCGACATCCTCTTTGGCGAGGGTTACGAACTCACACATAAAAAGGATCTCTCCCAGCCCGGCCAGTTCGCCTGCGAGGAGAGAGTTAAAGTCGTAGGCCCCAAGGGCGAGTTCCCGACCGTCTCAATTCTCGGTCCCATCCGCCCCGCAACACAGGTTGAACTCTCAGCAGCCGATGCCCGCAAAATCGGCATTGCCGCTCCCGTACGCGAGTCCGGCGACATAAAGGGCTCAGGTGCCTGCAAACTCGTAGGTCCCTGCGGTGAGGTTGACATCGACGAGGGCGTAATCATTGCAAAACGCCATATCCACGCCACTCCCGCCGATGCCGAAGCTCTCGGCGTAAAGGACACAGAGATTGTCAAAGTCAGAGTTGATTCCGACGGACGTTCCCTCATCTTCGACGATGTAGTAGTCCGCGTAAGCGAAAAATTCGCTCTCGCCATGCACATCGACACCGATGAGGCCTGCGCCTGCGGCGCCACCCCCGGCATGATGGTTGACATCGTTAAATAAACAAAAAGAAAAGGCCCTGTAAAGTTTAAACACTTTACAGAGCCTTCTTTTTTTTTGGGCTCTATAATTTTTGTTGGGGTACAACATAAGTCATAGAGCCTAATTTTGCAAAAAAACAGGACATATATGACGAAATCCGCTAGAATGTAATTGCTACAAAACATTCGAAAGAGGTGTCACATATGTCCTTTAATGATTTTAGCGAAATATTG
>JAFSPP010000043.1 GCA_017451425.1 Clostridia bacterium
GGGTAGCTAAGTGCGGTTTGGATAAACGCTGAAAGCATCTAAGCGTGAAGCCATCTCCAAGATAAGGTATCCCATAGCTTAAGCTAGTAAGACCCCTTGAAGACTACAAGGTTGATAGGCAGTAAGTGTAAGCATGGTGACATGTTCAGCTAAACTGTACTAATAGGTCGAGGGCTTGTCTATTTAACAGGAATGCTTGTTGCATCGAAATCAATGATCTTTGTCCAGTTTTGAAGGTGCAAACCAAAGAGCAACTTATGGCTGCTCTTTTTTTTATGCCTTTTTGCAGGTGTCAAGGGATTTACTTTACAAACTCACATTTAGTGTGTATAATGAATTATGTATACTATTTATAGTGGAGTAATATCGTCAGGAGGTGACAGCGATGAAGAAATACATGAAGCGGGTTCTCGCTATCATGATAATTGTTGCTGTCATTTTATCCATGTCGGTGACGGCCGCAAATGCCGCGGATCAGGCATATATCAACTCACTGATAAGCGCAGGATTCCCGGCAGATTACGCGGCACTTCTGGAACAGGTTCATCAGAGACACCCGACATGGACCTTCACTCCCATCGTGACCGGTCTTAATTTCGATGATGCGGTTGCGGGCGAGAGTAAGGATGACTACACGACAACGGATATCACCGTGAGCTATAATCTGCTCATCAGCCGAAACCGCGGAACTTATAATTCTGACGGTTCATACACCTATAAGATTGTTGACGGAAACCAGCAGAAGCAGACCGGTCACGCCGATGCTTCGGATCTGTGCATTTCCTACTTCATGGATCCCCGTAATTTCATACTCGAGGACAGAGTTCTCTTCCAGTTCCTTGATATGTCTTATCCCGCAAATGACTCCGGAATACTTACGGCCCTTGAAACAATAACAAAGGGTACATTTCTTGAAAATGCGGAGAACGGCAAAAAGCAGTATCAGATGTTTATGGAGGCCGGACAGGAGAGCGGCGTAAGTCCCATCTATCTCGTCTCCAGAACCCTCCAGGAAGTTGGCACGGACGGTACCAACGGACAGGTTTCCGGAACTTATCCGGGATATGAGGGATACTATAACTACTTCAGTGTAGGTGCTTATGCGAGCACAACAGGCGGACAGGTCGCAAACGGTCTTAAGTATGCGAAGGACCACGGCTGGAACACCCGCGAGAAGGCGATAAAAGGCGGTGCTGCGTTTATCGCGAACGGCTACATCAACGTAGGACAGCACACTCCTTATCTTACGAAGTTTAACGTTAATCCCGCGACATGGTCGCATTATTCGAAATACACTCACCAGTATATGTCAGCCGTAAACGACCCCGCACAGACTGCGAGAACCGTTTACAACGCATACAAGAATGCGAACATACTGGACTCGGTTGCAATTAATTTCGCGATACCTGTATACAAGAACATGCCGAACTTTGCTTCGACCTCGATAAAGCTCAATGATACGACAAATTCGGTGGTCGGCAAGGAGCCTACGTCAAGTTCATTTGCCCTGAGAAGTGCCCCGTACTATGGTGCTCCGACGGTCACGAAGATAAACAACGGTACAAGCATGACGATACTTGAGAGAGTGAGAAGCAGCAAGGTTGCCACAGACTCAGTCAATGTATATGCTTTCACTCTGCAGCTGCCTTTCTGGTACAAGGTTACGGCAAACGGAACAACGGCATATACGGCCTATGAGAACATTCCGATAACATCGAATGTCACCATGAAAATCGGTGACAAGCGGACCTTCGGATACTCACTGACCAACGGCGTTACAGGCGCTGTGCGTTTTGAAATGCTTGACTCACGTATCGCAAGCGTAAACATACTGACCGGTGAGGTCGTGGCAAAAGCCACAGGTACTACACAGCTGATTGCTTATACCGCTTCTGGTAGTGTGGACTATATTAATGTCACCGTTACAAAGGCTGACGGCGTACCTTCACAGATAACATCCGGAACGCTGAATATTGATCAGTCCGCAAGACTTGTTTCCGGGATCAGCATAGGTACGACGGTTCAGACGCTTATAAACTCGGTCAACGAGAAGAACTATGTAGCTGTCTACAAGGGCGGCACGAAGCAGAGCAACACCACACCGCTTGCCACGGGCATGACACTTGCTCTTGTCATAAACGGCAATGTTGTAAAACAGTACGAAATAGCAGTCACGGGCGATACAAACTGTGACGGTTCACTGGGACCGGGCGATGCAGTACTGGTACTCAGACATCTCTCGGGACTTCAGACACTTTCGGGCGCGGTTTTGAAAGCTGCGGATTTGAACAAGGACAACAGTATCGGACCGGGTGATGCCGTAACCATACTGAGAGCGATAGGATAACGGAGGCAGATATGAAAAAAATATTACCTTTGATTTTGATTGTTGCTTTGATAACGGCCGCTGCGGCGCTGCCCGCAAGCGCCGCTTCCGTGTCGCTGAGTGGTCCGTCCTCCGCGGAGAGCGGAAGCGAAGTGACCTTTGCGGTTACCGCGAGCGGAAGCGAGGGCATAACCGGATTCTCCGCAACGATAGTGCCGGAGTCCGGCCTGGTTGTACAGAGTGTTTCGGGCTGCCCTTCGGGCTGGATGTCAGCATCCAATACCAACGCAATTTCAATAGCCGGAAGCAACTCGGTTACCGGTCTTGAAGTTTATATTAAGTGCAAAGTCACGGGCGATGTAGGTGCAACAAAAACGCTCTCGCTTGCAAATGTAAAAGTGAGCGACGCGAATGCGAAGGACAGCGTACTCGGCGCCCCTTCAAAGTCCATCAGCATAGCGGCGCCGAAGTCCGGGGAGAACAGGCTCGCGTCGCTGTCGGTAAGCGGTTATACGCTTTCGCCGGGCTTTTCCGAAAACACGACTTCGTATACAATCGGCAAGGTGCCGTTTGACGTGAAGTCGGTCAATGTAAGTGCCTCGGCGAAGGATTCTGCCGCTTCCGTAAGTGTGCAGGGAACCGGTCTTGCCGTAGGCGAGAACTATGTCAAAGTAAATGTCACTGCGCCCAACGGTTCAGTGAAGACATATACGATTTCGGTCACCAGGGAACAGGATCCCAACTATAAACCCGATACGGACGGCTCGCTTGCCGAACTTGCAGTCTCAGAGGGTAAACTCTCACCTGCATTTGACAAGGACACAAAAGAATATGTCGTATACGTGCCTTATGAGACTGAAAAGATAACCATCAGCGGCAGGGCCGCGGCACAGCTCGCGAAGGGCGTCAAGAACCTTCAGGATGTCGAACTTGAGGTAGGCATTAACGAACTCGTGCTTGAGTGTACTGCAGAGGACGACAGCATTACCAAGTACACCGTCTATGTCGTCCGTATGGATGAGTTCGGAGGTAAGGATACGGTGGGACTGCCGGCGAGCCTGATAGGGGTGGAGCCGGAGGCGGAACCGGAGCCCGAACCGGAGGCCAAGGAGGCCGAGCCGGTAAAGGACGGAGTGCCGTGGTGGCTTCTGGCCGTAGTCGGTGTTGTGGCACTGGGTGTCGGATTCGGCTCGGCAGCGATGATCTTCAGGATGAGGAAGTATGATGAGCCTCATTATGAGGACGATCCGATTGAGGATGTCGTGCAAAAGCCGGTTGATCCGATAGATGAGTATTTAAACGACGCTTTTGACGATTACGACGAGCCATAATATAGGTAAAATATTAAAGGGACCCACAATATGTTGGGTCCCTTGAAAATTGCCCTGAAAAAAGTGCAAAAAACTGCATCGCAAAGGCAAAAAACGCTTGATTTTAAGGTGCCCTTGTGGTAGTATGTTTGTACCTCTCAAAGAGGGTTCTTTTTTTGTGCCCTGTTTTAGAGGGAGGCAAACACAAAATGACAAAATGGAGGTGCCGTTATGAGAGTTAAAGTTACACTCGCTTGCACAGAATGCAATCAGAGAAACTACAACACAATGAAGAACAAGAAAAACACACCTGATCGTCTGGAGATGAACAAGTACTGCAGATTCTGCAAGAAGCACACTCTCCACAGAGAGACTAAGTAAGGAGGAGAACTTATGGCAGATAATAAAAAGATGCCTAAAGCTTCCAAACCTGAAAAAACTGCCCCCAAGAAGGCAGAGAAGAAGCCTGCTGAAAAGAAGACTTCTGACAAGAAGCCCAATATTTTCGGCAAGATAAAGCAGTTCTTCAAGGACGTCAGAGGTGAGTCCAAGAAAATCGCTTGGCAGTCATGGTCTGAGACAGTTAAGAACACAGGCGTTGTTCTTATGGTAACCGTAGTTATCGGTGCCGGCGTCTGGATCAGTGACCTTTTATTCCGCCAGCTTATTGACCTTGTCTACAGACTTGCCGGCACAGGCACGGCTGAGGCAGCGGTTGTAATGCTTCAGAATCTCTTTTAACTTCGGAGGTTTTTAAATGGCAGGAATTTCCAAATGGTATGTCATCCATACCTATTCAGGTTATGAAAACAAGGTAAAAGACAATATCGAGAAGGTCGTTGCCAACAGAAGCATGGAAGACCAGATTCTCGAAGTTAAAGTACCTACTGAAATAGTAACGGAAATCAAGGAGAACGGAGAGAGCAAGGAAGTCGAGCGTAAGCTTATGCCCGGTTATGTACTTGTAAAACTCGCAGTACAGGAAGTCAAGGACGAACTCACAATGTCCGATGAGGCCTGGTACGTAATCCGTAACACCCGCGGCGTTACAGGTTTTGTAGGTCCCGAGAGCAAGCCCGTTCCTCTTACGGAGGCGGAAGTTGCAAAACTCGGCGTAGAAAAGAGAGTAGTTGAAGTCAACTACGGTGTCGGAGATATGGTCAACATCGTCGACGGTCCGCTTGCGGATTACTCGGGTGTTGTTGAATCACTCGACGTGGACAAGAACTATGTCCTTGTCAGAATCTCCATGTTCGGCAGAGAGATACCCACAGAGTTTGAACTCAATCAGGTAGAACTTGCCGCAAATAACTAAAGGCCCCTCAGTGGGAGGACACTTCAAGGTGTCCGCCAACTACCACATATTTAAGGAGTGAATAAAAATGGCTCAGAAAATCAAAGGTTTTATCAAACTTCAGATCCCGGCCGGACAGGCAACTCCCGCACCGCCGGTAGGTCCTGCACTCGGTCAGTATGGTGTTAACATTATGTCTTTCACCAAGGATTTCAATGAGCGCACAAAGAACGACATGGGTCTCATTATCCCCGTCGTAATCACAGTTTACGCAGACGGCAGCTTTACATTCATCACAAAGACTCCTCCTGCAGCAGTCCTCATCAAGAAGGCCTGCGGCATTGAGAAGGCTTCAGGTGAGCCTAACAAGAATAAGGTTGCAACAATCACAAAAGAACAGTGCCAGAAGATTGCAGAGCAGAAAATGCCCGACCTCAATGCGGCTAACATCGAGACAGCCACATCCATGATCATGGGTACAGCTCGCAGCATGGGCATCACTGTTGTTGATTAATCTTGTTGGGAGGTAAAGAATAATGAAACACGGTAAGAAATATGTTGACGCTGCAAAGCTCGTTGACAGAACCAAAGTATATGATCCTAAAGAAGCACTTGACCTCGCTGTAAAGACATCAACAGCTAAGTTCGATGAGACAATCGAAGCTCACATCCGTCTCGGCGTTGACTCACGTCACGCTGACCAGCAGGTTCGCGGTGCCGTAATTTTACCTAACGGTACAGGTAAGAAGGTTCGCGTAGCTGTTTTCGCAAAGGGCGATGCAGCTAAGGCAGCTGAGGCCGCAGGCGCTGACATCGTAGGCGCTGAGGACCTCGTAGAGAAGATCCAGAACGAGAACTTCCTTGACTTCGACGTAGCTATAGCAGCCCCTGATTGCATGGGTCTCGTCGGTCGTCTCGGTAAGGTGCTCGGTCCCCGTGGTCTCATGCCCACACCGAAGGCCGGTACGGTTACACCTGACACAGGTAAGGCCGTAGAAGAGGCTAAGGCAGGTAAGATTGAGTATCGTCTTGATAAGACGAACATCATCCACTGCCCCATCGGCAAGGCTTCATTCGGCGCTGATAAGCTCGGTGAAAACCTTGACGCTCTCATGGAAGCAATCGTTAAAGCTAAGCCCTCAGCACTTAAAGGCCAGTACATTAAGTCATGCGCTGTTGCAGCGACAATGGGCCCCGGCGTTAAGTTTGCTGCGAACAAGTATTTAATGGCTCCCACAGAGAAATAATTTTGGTATTGACACGCGTACCTGCGTGTGTTAGTATATTCTCGCTGTCCACCTAAGACAGCAGGTGTCGAAAGACGTAACAGGTCACAACCTTACCTGCCGAGGAAAGACGGATTAAAACATATTTATTATGTCTTTAATGCCCTTCCTTGTGCAGACAAGGAAGGGCTTTTAATATTCATAGGAGGTGAATATTTTGCCAAGCGCAAGCGTACTTGAAACCAAGAAACAAGCAGTTGCGGCTCTCGCCGAAGAACTTAAGGCAGCATGCACAGGCGTGCTCGTTGAGTACAGCGGCGTTACCGTTACAGACGATACGGCACTTCGTGCCGAACTTCGTAAGGACAACGTCAATTACAAGGTTGTAAAGAACTCTATCCTCAAGCGTGCAGCAGAGGAAGCAGGTCTTTCCGGTCTTGAGGCAGTCCTTTCCGGAACAACAGCTCTTGCACTCTGTGAGGAGGATTACGTAGCTCCGGCCCGTATCCTTAAGAAGTTCGCTGATTCTCACAAGGACTTCAACATCAAGAGCGGCTTCATGGATGGTGAAGTTGTTGATCTTGCAACAATCAACAGCCTTGCAGACCTTCCTACGAAGGACGTTCTTCTTGCAACAGTTTGCAACGCTTTCAACGCTCCTATCGCAGCATTTGCCCGTGTACTTCAGGCAGTTGTTGACAAGAGCGGTGAAGAGGTTCCCGCCAAGGAGGAAGCTCCGAAGGCTGAGGAAGCAGCTCCCGCAGAGGAAGCACCTGCAGCTGAAGAGGCAGCTCCCGCAGAGGAGGCTCCGGCAGCTGAAGAGGCAGCTCCCGCAGAGGAAGCACCTGCAACTGAAGAGGCAGCTCCCGCAGAGGAAGCACCTGCAGCTGAAGAGGCAGCTCCCGCAGAGGAAGCACCTGCAGCTGAAGCCGCAGAATAAAAGTCTCCGGTGGAGAGTTTTATTCGACCGCGGTAATTGAGGAGTTAAGATTTATCTTAACGACCAAACCTTTAAAAAATGAAGTAATAACTTAAATGATTAGCATTGGAGGATTAAAACAATGGCAGATAAAGTAGCAGCTCTTCTTGAAGAGATCAAAAAGATGTCAGTTCTTGAGCTTTCAGAGCTCGTACACGCAGTAGAAGAAGAATTCGGCGTATCAGCAGCTGCAGCAGTAGCAGTTGCCGGTCCTGCAGCAGCAGCCGGTGGCGCAGCTGAAGAGAAGTCCGAGTACGATGTTGAGCTTACAGAGGTAGGCGCAGAGAAGATTAAGGTAATCAAGGTTGTTCGTGAGATCACAGCTCTCGGTCTTGCTGAGGCTAAGGCTCTTGTTGACGGCGCTCCCAAGGTAATCAAGGAAGCAATGGGCAAGGAAGATGCTGAGGCAGCTAAGGCTAAGCTTGAAGAAGTCGGCGCTAAGGTTACACTTAAATAAGTTAATTCTTAAAGAAAAAAGCCTTCGGGATTATCCCGAAGGCTTTTTCTTTTACTGTTTTTTGCTATTGTGCTGTTTTTGCTTATTTGTACATTGCTTCGTACTTTTCCTGCCAGTTCTTGAAGGCGCGTTTCTTGTATTTCTTCGGCATGCGGAGTTTTACGAAGAAGTAGGCGCGGTACATGTTGACTATGAGGAGTACGAGTTTTATGAGAAGGATGGGCTTTGTCGCGCCGCGGACGCCGGCGAGAACAAGTTCCTTCGGGCTCATCATGACCATGCGGCCCTCGGCTCCCTGGCGCATAACGGTCTCGCCGACGACGCCTTTGTTGAAGAGGAAGTCGACGGCGCCCTTGGGAGAGGCCAGGAGCCAGTTCTTCATGAGGTCGATGCCGGCGTGGCGGCAGCCGATCTGTGTCATGAACTTGTACTGGTAGCGGTAGAGGTTCTCCTTGGAGAAGCGCTTGCCGTCCTTAGGTCTTCTGATTACGTCGGCGAGGATCTTGGCCGCGCGCATGCTTGAGGCCATGCCCGAGCCGAGCATGGGAATGGTCATGCAGGCGGAGTCGCCGAGGATGACGTAGCCGTCAGTGATGAAGCAGGGAAGGGGATGACGGACAGGGATTGCGAGAAGCTGACCGCCGTTTACGACCTTGTCGCCGATTATGGGGTTGTCCTTCTTCATGTCTTCAAGGGCATTGGCATGAACTTTGTCGGGAAGCTTTCCGAGACGTCCGATGAGGACATCTGCTTCGTCCTTATTTTCGCCGAGAATGCACCAGGAGATACCCAGTTCATTTAAGTGTTTTAAGTAAACTTTGTTTGTAGCTGTGGGAAGTTCTGTGCCTTCCGGAATGTTGAAATATGTCCTGCGGACATAGAATTTGTCGCTGTCTGCGACTTCACGCTGAATGCCGAATTTCTCGGGAAGGCTGCGGCGGACCTGTGAGTCAACACCGCCGATGTCGACAACGAGATCGGCCTTTACGGTCTTACCGTTGTTGAGCTTGATACCTACGACTTTTCCGTCATCAACGACTACCTTTTTAACCGGTGTGGAGTAGTGAATTTTCGCACCTGCCTTGAGAGCGAAACCTTCAAGCCAGTCGTTTAAAGGTCTGCGGAAGCAGGAGAGGTCGAGTTCGTCCTCGGGGATATGAAGGGGTACTTCAACTTCCTTTCTCGGAGGGACGAAAGTCCAGTTTTTCTTGCGGTACCAGACATTCTGCGGAGGCATTCCGAATCCGAGTTCCTCAAATACCTTGAACTCGCAGTCGTCAGTCCAGTTGTATGAGACCTTGTCCTTTGCGCAGGCTTCGTAGATGGTTACGTCGAAGCCGTAGTCACAGGCGAATTTGGCAAAGACCAGACCGCCCTGGTTGGCGCCGATAACGGCAATTTTACCTTTGCTCATAGTTATTCTCCTTTTTGCGATATGTTTTATGACTATTCCATTATATGCCACTTTGAAGGTTTTTGCACAGATTTTTTAAAGGGGCTTTTTATTTACAATTAAGGTATTATGTCTTATAATTAATTATCTATATATTAATTTGGAGAAGTGTATGGATTTTGAAAAACTGGCGGAGCTTCTGTTCCCTTCCGTGGACAAAACTCCGGAATACTATGAAGAACTTTACAGGGACAGGGGACTGCCGGAGGGCGCGAGAGTCACACGATTCGCGCCGTCGCCGACGGGCTATCTTCACATAGGCGGTCTTTTCTCCTGTTTAATATCGAAACTTACGGCCGATGTGTCCGGCGGCAGGTTCTACCTCCGTATAGAGGACACTGACAAGAAGCGCGAGATTGAGGACGGCGTGTCCGGAATTATCAAGGGGCTTTCCGACTTCGGCATAGACGTCACGGAAGGCGTGACGGGTTTTGACTCCGAAGTCGGTGACTACGGACCGTACACGCAGTCGAAACGAGCTCCCATTTATCATTGCTTCGCAAAGATGCTCGTGGCACAGGGTCTCGCTTATCCCTGCTTCTGCACGGCCGAGGAACTCGAGGCCATGCGCGCAGAGCAGGAGGCCGAAGGCGTAACGCCGGGCTATTACGGTAAATACGCAAAGTGCAGGGAACTGTCACTTGAGGACATAGAGGAGAAGATAAAGGCCGGTGTGCCTTATGTCATCCGCCTGCGCTCACCCGGATGCGAGGACGGCAAGATAACCTTTGACGACATGATAAAGGGCAAGATAGAGATGCCTGAGAATATTGTCGATGTAGTCCTTCTCAAAACCGACGGTATTCCCACCTATCATTTCGCGCACTGCGTCGATGACCACCTGATGCGTACGACGCATGTCGTCCGCGGCGATGAGTGGATCTCCTCCGTGCCGACACACATACAGCTTTTTAAGGCCTGCGGCTTTAAGGTCCCGAAATATGCGCACATCGCGCCTATCATGAAACTCGACGAGGGCGGAAAGAGAAAACTCTCAAAGAGGAAGGACCCGGAGGCTGCCGTGGAGTTCTACAGCGAGCAGGGCTTCCCTAAGGAGTCAGTGCTTGAGTATCTCTACACTCTGGCGAACTCAAACTTTGAGGATTGGCGCAGGGCAAATCCCGATGCGGCACTTTCCGACTTCCCGTTTAACCTGAAGAAGATGAGCGTCTCCGGCGCACTGTTCGACCTCGTGAAGATGAACGATGTATCGAAGAACGTAATCTGCAGGAAGAACGCTGACTGGGTACTCGAGAGGACACTCGCCTGGGCGAAGGAGTACAATCCCGACTTTTACGCTCTGCTTGATGCGGACAGGGAAAAGGCGAGGGCGATACTCAATATCGACAGGGAGAATCCCAAACCCAGGAAGGATATCGCAAAGTGGGCGGACGTCCCTGACTATGTCGCTTATTTCTATGACTCGCTCTACAGACCGGACTGCACCGTGCTCCCCGAACACATCGACAAGGCCACGGCCGCAGCTGTACTCAAAAAGTACAAGGACGTCTGGAACATTGCGGACGACAAGGACACCTGGTTTGCCCGCATAAAGGATATCTGCGAGCCGCTGGGCTTTACTCCGAATGTCAAGGAGTACAAGGCGAATCCCGATGCGTACAAGGGACATGTGGGTGATGTCTCGACTGTTATACGCGTGGCGATTACATCGCGTACAAATACCCCCGATCTTTATGAGATTATGAAGATTTTAGGCGAGGCTGAAGTGAATGCCCGTCTTGAGAATACGATAAATGCACTTTCTTAGGAGAAGAGAATGGCAGAAGAGATTTTGAATGTTGAAGAGAATTCAACACCGAGTAATTTTATACATGACTTTATAGACGAGGACCTGGAGAAGGGCGTGTATGACCATGTCCAGACGAGGTTCCCGCCTGAGCCGAACGGCTATCTGCACATAGGCCACGCGAAGGCCATATGCATCAACTGGTTTACAAAGGAGAAGTATAAAGGTACTTTCAACCTCCGTCTGGACGACACGAACCCGGGCAAGGAGGACATTGAGTACGCCGAGTCAATCCGCGAGGATATCGAGTGGCTTGTTGAGAGCGAACTGCCTCCGACACTCTACGCCTCGGATTACTTTGACTTCATGTACGAGGTGGCAATACACCTTATAAAGAAGGGCAAGGCTTTCGTGTGCGATTTAACTCCCGAGCAGATGAAGGAGTACAGAGGCACACTGACCGAGCCGGGCAAAAACAGTCCCTACAGGGATCGCTCGGTCGAGGAGAACCTGGACCTCTTCGAGCGCATGACGAAGGGCGAGTTCCCGGACGGAGCGCGTGTCCTTCGCGCGAAGATAGACATGAGCTCGCCGAACATGAACATGCGCGACCCCGTAATCTACAGAATCGCGCACCTGTCGCACTACAGACAGGGCGACAAGTGGTGCGTCTATCCGATGTACGACTTCGCCCATCCCCTGGAGGACGCGAAGGAGGGCGTTACGCACTCCCTGTGCTCACTTGAGTTTGAGAACCACCGCCCGCTTTATGACTGGGTGCTTGATGAGGGCGACGTAGCCGAGATGCTCGGCTGGCAGCGCCCGCGTCAGATAGAGTTCGCGAGACTTAACTTAAATTACTGCGTCACATCCAAGAGGCGTTCGCTGTACCTCGTTGAGGGCGGCTACGTCGACGGCTGGGACGATCCGCGAATGGTCACAATCTCCGGAATGCGCCGCAGGGGCTTCCCCGCAGCCGCCATCCGCGACTTTTGCGAACGCATAGGCGTCTCGAAGGCCTACTCGGTCGTAGACTTCGGCCTTCTCGAGGCCTGCGTCCGCGACAACCTCAACGTCAATGCGCTGAGAGCTATGGCCGTTCTCCGTCCGCTTAAGGTTGTCATAGACAACTACCCGGAGGGTAAGACGGAGATTATCGAAGCGCCCCTTCATCCGGACAAACCGGAACTCGGCACTTCGAAGGTCACCTTCTCCCGCGAGATATATGTTGAGCAGGATGACTTCATGGCGGAGCCCGTGAAGAAGTATTTCAGACTCTTTCCGGGCAACGAGGTCCGCTTAAAGAGCGCATATTACATCACCTGCAACTCATACGAGACAGAAGATGAGGGCAATGTAACCTGCCTCCACTGCACATATGACCCCGAGTCAAGGGGAGGAGAGACACCGGACGGCCGCAAGGTGCGCGGCACCATCCACTGGGTATCGGCCGACAGTGCGGCAAATGTTGAGGTACGTCTCTATGACAGACTCTTCAATGTTGAGAACCCGTCAGATGATTCGAAGGAACTCTGCGAGTACCTGAACCCGAACTCACTCGAGGTTTTAAAGGATGCCGTCGTTGACAGGTCCTTCCTTTCGGGACTGAAGATAGGTGACACCTTCCAGTTCATGCGCAAGGGTTACTACACTGTGGACAAGTATTCCGACATCGAGGGCGGAAAGATAATATTCAACAGAACTGTTGACCTCAACAGTTCCTGGAAATAAAGGAGCAAATACCAATGGCAAAAAGAATTGAGACAAAATGCATTCAGGGCGGCTATGTGCCGAAAAACGGCGAGCCGCGCCAGATACCGATAATTCAGAGCACTACTTTCAAGTACGACACCAGCGAGGAGATGGGCAAACTCTTTGACCTTGAGGCATCGGGCTATTTCTACTCACGCCTCCAGAATCCGACCTGCGACTATGTCGCGGCCAAGATTGCCGAACTTGAGGGCGGCACGGCCGCCATGCTCACATCCTCGGGCCAGGCCGCGAACTTCTTCGCCATCTTCAACATTGCCTCTGCAGGTGATCACATTGTCTCCAGTACGGCTATCTACGGCGGTACATTCAATCTCTTCGCCGTAACGATGAAGAAGATGGGTATCGACTTTACTTTTGTCGATCCCGACTGCACGCCGGAGGAACTTGACGCGGCGTTTCAGGAGAACACGAAAGCGCTCTTCGGCGAGACCATTGCCAATCCCGCGCTTACCGTACTTGACTTTGACAAGTTTGCCGCCGCGGCTCACAAGCACGGCGTGCCTCTTATAGTCGACAATACCTTTGCGACGCCCGTAAACTGCCGTCCGTTTGAGTGGGGCGCAGACATCGTCACCCACTCAACGACAAAGTACATGGACGGCCACGGCTCAGCCGTCGGCGGAGCAATTGTCGACTCAGGTAAATTTGACTGGAATAAATATGCCGACAAGTATCCGGGTCTCACGACACCTGATGAGAGCTATCACGGTGTAACTTATACCGAGCGCTTCGGTCTTGAAGGCGCATACATCACCAAGGCTGTTGTACAGCTCATGCGTGACCTCGGTACGGTTCAGTCACCGCAGAGCGCATATTACTTAAACCTCGGTCTTGAGAGCCTGCCGGTCCGCATGGCCCGCCACTGCGAGAACGGTTTTAAGGTTGCTCAGTTCCTTGAGAGCTCCGACAAGATTGAATGGGTTACATACCCCGGCCTTCCCGGCAACAAGGACTATGCGCTCGCTCAGAAATATATGCCGAACGGCACCTGCGGTGTCGTATCGTTCGGCGTAAAGGGCGGAAAGGCCGCTGCCGAGAAGTTTATGAAGGCGCTTAAAGTCGCGGCCATTGAGACCCATGTCGCGGATGCCCGCACATGCTGCTTAAACCCCGCGACTTCAACACACAGACAGCTCTCCGAAGAGGAGCTCATCGCTGCCGGTGTACCCGCAAATCTCGTCCGCTACTCCTGCGGACTTGAGAACGCGGACGACCTCATTGAGGATCTTGCGCAGGCACTTGAAAAAATCTGAGACAAGGAACAAAGAATTTGGAAACCAAGCTTAACGGAAAAGAAAAAATAGCCTACGGCCTCGGTGCCGTAGGCAAGGATATGATGTTCATGCTCGCCACGAGCTATGTCCTCTATTATTACCAGGACGTGCTCGGGGCCTCAGCGTGGGCGATGGGAATAATCCTGCTCGTGGCCCGCGTATTTGATGCTTTCAACGATCCGCTCATGGGCGTTATAGCGGCAAAGACGAAGACGAGATGGGGCAAGTTCCGTCCCTGGATTTTAATCGGCACGATAGCGAACCTCCTGGTTACGCTTCTGCTCTTCTCCGCACCGCCGAAACTTGACGGCAGCGGACTCGTCGTCTATGCCGCGGTATTCTATATACTCTGGGGTGTTACATACACCATGGCGGATATCCCGTTCTGGTCCATTGTGCCGGCTTTTACAAAGCCGGGGCCCGAACGAGAGAACCTGACCCAGCTCGGCCGCACCTGTGCCACAATAGGCGGTGCCGTGGTGACTGTCGCCACTATGATGTGTGTCATGGCACTCGGCAGGGGAGACGAGCGCAGAGGATTCTCAATCTTTGCAATAATCATTTCCGTCTTTACGGGCCTGGTTATCTCATACTTCGCAATCACGGTGCGTGAGAAGTCCACGGTGGATATGAAGACCGTGTCCATAAAGGATATGTTCAAGGCTCTGTTCTCAAACGACCAGGCCCTGACCATGGCGCTCACGATAATACTCATAAACTCCGCATTCTACATCACCGCGAACCTCGCCATATACTACTACAAGTATGTCGTAGGCGGAGCGGGCTGGTACCAGAATTACACTCTCTTTGCGGTCGTGGGCGGCGCCTCACAGGCCCTGTCCATGATATTTGTCTTCCGCCTGCTGCGTCGCTTCATGAGAGCGATAACGGTGTTTAAAACGGCATTGATAGGAGCCGTGGTCGGCTACAGCATTTTCACTGCGATAGTCTTCACCGGCCTGCCTCATCAGTTCCTTTACATTCCCGCAGTCATCATTTTCACCTGCAACGGACTTCTGCTGGTCCTTCTGACCATCTTCCTTGCGGATTCGGTTGACTACGGGGAGTTCAAGACGGGCAACAGGGAGGAGTCGGTTGTATTCTCAATCCAGACCCTCGTCGTTAAATTTGCCTCCGGTATCTCTGCCCTCGTGGCCTCGGCCTGTATTGCAATCTTCCATATAAGCAAGGACACGAGCCACTCGGCCGGCAACCTGCTCACCGGTTCCGATCTTCTCGGACTTCAGGTGACAATCACAATCATACCAATGCTCATATTCGCCATAGCCTGCTTTGTCTTTATCAGGCACTACAAGCTGACTGAGGAGAAGATGAAAGAAATAACAGACGTATTACAGGAGAGAAGCCATGATCAGAGCTGAAAATAATAACTTCATACTCGATACGGCAAACACCACATACGCATTCCGTGTGACGAAGAGCGGACATCTTGAGCACCTCTACTACGGAAGGAGAATCGGTATCGACACCGACGACCTTGACGTGCTCGTAGAGAAGTGCGAGTTCGCGCCCGGCAACACCATCAACTACACACAGGATGACCTGTCATTCTCGCTTGAGGATATGTGCCTCGAGATGAGCAGTCTCGGCAAGGGCGACATCAGGGAGCCCTTCATCGAGATCATCCATGCTGACGGCGGCACCACATGTGACTTCCTTTACAAAAGCCATACCATAAAGAAAGAGAACCCGAAACTCTCGGGCATGCCTTCGTCTTATTCGGACGATGTAAAACCCGACCATCTGACTGTCACCCTCGTTGATGAGTATTATGATCTCTGCCTGGAACTCCATTACTTCGTCTATGAGGACTCAAACGTAATAACGCGTTTTTCAAGGTTTATAAATAAGTCAGAGGCGCCCGTACGCCTTCGCAGACTTATGTCAAACCAGATAGATTTCTCACGCTCAGGCCTGCGTTTCACTACATTCACGGGCGCCTGGGTACGTGAGATGAACAAGAACGAGTTTTTGATGAATGCCGGAAAAGCGGTCAACTCCACGCTTGCCGGTGTCAGCTCGAACAGGGCAAATCCGTTTGTTATGATATCCAACCACACCACCAATGAGGACAAGGGACTGGCCTACGGCTTCAACCTCGTCTACAGCGGCAACCACTACGAGGCGGTGGAGGTATCATCCTTCAACAAGACGAGATTTGTCCAGGGAATCAATCCGCAGAATTTCGAGTACTTCGTGGACAAGGGAGAGGTCTTTGAATCTCCAGAGGCCATAATGACGGTCTCGAAGGACGGCTTCAACGGAATGAGCCAGAATTTGCACAAGTTCATCAGAAATCACATCGTCCGCGGCGAGTGGAAATTCAAGCCGCGTCCGATTCTCATAAACTCATGGGAGGCCTCATACTTCAAGATCAGTGAGGCGAAACTCATGAAGCTTGCCACAAGGGCAAGGGCAATCGGAATCGAGCTCTTCGTCATGGACGACGGATGGTTCGGCAAGAGGGACAACGACACTACATCGCTCGGCGACTGGAAGGTCAATCCCGAGAAGTTCCCCAAGGGCCTGGACCATTTCGTGAAATCCGTGAACAGGATAGGTCTCGATTTCGGTATCTGGGTCGAGCCCGAGATGGTAAGTGTCGATTCCGACCTTTATCGGGCGCACCCCGACTGGGCTCTTGAAATACCCGGTCACGCCCACTCGGAGGGCAGAAACCAGCGCATACTTGACCTGACACGCGAGGACGTCAGGGAGTATATTATCTCCGCGATGAGCGATGTATTCTCCTCAGCGAAAATATCCTATGTCAAATGGGATATGAACAGAATAATGTCAGACGTATACTCCTCGAAACTTCCTCCCGAGAGGCAGGGAGAAGTGGCCCACAGATATGTCCTGGGTCTTTATGAGATAATGAAGAGACTCACGACGAAGTTCCCGCATATTCTCTTTGAGGGCTGCGCCTCGGGCGGCAACAGGTTCGACCTCGGTATTCTCTCATACTTCCCGCAGATCTGGGCATCGGACAATACGGATGCCTTCTTCAGGGTAAACTGCATGACGAATTACAGCTACGGCTATCCGATGTCGACACTCACTGCGCATGTCTCGAGTTCGCCCAACCATCAGACACTCAGGAACATGCCGCTTGAGACCCGTTTCAATGTGGCGATATTCGGTGTGTTCGGCTATGAGCTGAACCTTCCCGACCTCTCACTCGCCACACTCACTCAGCAGCTCCGTAAGCAGGTTTCGTTCTACAAGGAGTACAGGGATGTCCTCCAGTACGGAAACTTCTACAGGGGCCGTCAGGGCAATCTCCATGAGTGGACGGTTGTATCGCCCGACAGGAATACCGCTATAGGCATGCTCATGCAGGAACATGCAGAGCCCAATGTCCGCTCACATATCTACCTTGCGCGCGGACTTGACAAGAACAAAGTCTACAGGTTTGAGGGAAGAACCCAGAAGGTCAATCTGACTTCCTTCGGTGACCTTGTAAATATGATTTCACCCATACACATAAAGAATGACGGACAGCTTCTGCACATACTCTCAAAGATCTACAAGCTGCCGGGTGAAGTTGAGGAATACACCGCGTCCGGAGATGTGCTGATGTACGCGGGAGTCAAACTCAAACAGGCGTTTGCCGGTACGGGAATGAACGACAACACACGTATATTCCCGGACTTCGCCTCACGCCTTTACGTTATGAAAAGCAGGTGATGACACATGCCAATTAAAATTCCGACTGACCTGCCTGCGAAGAAGGTACTCAATTCGGAAAATATATTCGTCATGACAGAGACCAGGGCGGGCAAGCAGGACATCCGTCCGCTTAAAATCCTGCTCCTCAACCTCATGCCGAAGAAGATTGAGACGGAGACACAGCTCTGCCGTCTGCTCGGCAATACCCCTTTGCAGGTTGAACTCGAACTCGTAATGCTTCACTCACATGTCTCAAAGCACACGAGCGAGGACCATATGCTCAGTTTCTACAAGCCCTTCGACGAGATCAGGGATCAGAACTTCGACGGCATGATAATCACCGGGGCACCCGTTGAACACCTGCCGTTTGAAGAGGTGGACTACTGGGAGGAACTCTGCGAGGTAATGGAGTGGAGCAAGACACACGTCTGGTCCACCTTCCATATCTGCTGGGGAGCACAGGCCGCTCTTTATTATCACTACGGTATAAAGAAGTATGACCTTCCCGAAAAGCTCTTCGGTATCTTCCCGCACAAGGTCGAGAAGAAGAACTCAATGCTCTTCCGCGGCTTTGACGACATATTCATGGTGCCTCAGTCGCGCCATACGACAATAAGGCGCGAAGATATTGAAGCGCATCCGGAACTTCGTATCCTTTCCTCTTCGAAGGAGGCCGGCGTCTACGCCGTCTCGACGAAGAAGGGCCGTCAGATCTTCATAACCGGACACTCGGAATATGACGCGGATACGCTCTACAACGAATACATCCGCGACCTTGAGGCCGGAAAGCCCATCGATATTCCTAAGAACTATTTCCCCAAAGACAAGGTGACACCCAAACCGCCCGTCACATGGCGCTCATCGGCTAACCTTCTCTACTCAAACTGGCTCAACTATTTCGTATACCAGGAAACACCGTACGATATTACAAGCATAAAGTAAGGAGGACTTCTTATGAAAAAGGTACTCAAAGTAATCGGAAAAATACTCCTCGGTATTTTAATCCTCATCCTCGCGGTGCTCATCATTCACACCGCGTGTACCGGAGTTGCCCAGATTATTCTCCGCAGCTACATCAAGTCCTATGAGCCGGTCGCATATGACAAGCAGCTGGTTCCCGAGATGGGCAAAGAAGGTTTCTATACCATCACGAGCGACAAGGACATCAAGATTATGCAGCTCAATGACCTTCACATAGGCGGCGGTCTCGCCACCTTGAAGAAGGACAAGAAGACTGTGTATGAAGTCGCGACGATGATCTCACAGGAGAAACCGGACCTTGTCATCTTAAACGGTGACAGTATCTTCGCCGTGCCGGATGTCATGTTCCGCGGCGGCGGTACGCTCAACAACAAGATGGTCTCACAGGAAGTCGCCCTTCTCTTTGAGACACTTCAGTGCTACTACACTGTCGCTTTCGGCAACCATGACACTGAGGCATTTGACTACACGAACAGAGAAAAGCTCGGTCAGATGTACATGAATGAGAAGTATGAATACTGTATCTTCAATTCCGACTTTAACGGATACGGTGTCACAAACCAGTGCATTCTTCTGAAGAATACAAAGGGCGATATTACGAAGCCGCTCTTTGTAATTGACTCGAACGACTACATCGACA
>JAFSPP010000044.1 GCA_017451425.1 Clostridia bacterium
CTTGAGAGACTGGAGGCTGCGGCCGACGAGACAGAGACCCAACCCTGGCTGAACATAGCTCTGCCGAAGGGAAGGCTGGGTGAGGCGGCCTATGAAATCTTTGAGAAGGCAGGCTTCTCCTGTCCGGCAATCAGGGAGAAGGGCAGAAAGCTCACGTTTGAGAATCCCGAAAAGAGAGTCAGATATTTCTGGGTTAAACCGTCAGATGTCGCAATCTATGTTGAGCGCGGAGCAGCCGATCTCGGCGTAGCCGGCAAGGACATTCTTCTGGAGTATGAACCCGATGTCTATGAGCTCTCCGACCTCGGAATAGGCAAGTGCAGAATGGCTGTTGCCGGTTTTAAAGATTTCTCCGATGACCGGACCAAGACTTTGCGCGTCGCGACAAAGTTCCCGAACATCGCCAAGGAATACTATGCGGACAAGAGCCGCGAGATAGACATCATCAAACTCAACGGTTCAATAGAACTGGCTCCGATTCTCGGACTCTCAGACGTCATAGTCGATATTGTCGAGACCGGAAATACCTTGCTTGAAAATAATCTGGTGCCCCTCGAGGACATTGTTCCGATAAGCGCGAGACTTATTTCAAATAAGGTAAGTTATAAATTTAAAAATACTGCTATTACAGAGCTTTTAGGGTGCATAGACAATGATTAAGATATTTGAATACGGCGCTGTTCCAAACAGCGAGATTTTCTTCAGGGGCACTGCCTCGGCAGATGTGTCCGCTCCCGTGTCGGAGATAATTGCGGATGTCCGCAAACGCGGAGACACAGCAGTGCTTGAGTACTGCAGAAAGTTTGACGGAGTTGATCTGAAAGCTTTTGAAGTGACTGCAGAGGAGATTGATGAGGCTGTGTCACTCGTCGAAGACGAGTTCATCCGTATCATGAATCTCGCAGCTTCAAACATACGTGAATTCCACAGCCGTCAGGTGAGGGAAGGCTTCTCGATAGAGAGGAAAAACGGCGCAGTTATGGGCCAGAAGGTCATACCGCTTGAAAAGGTGGGCATATATGTCCCGGGCGGCACGGCAGCTTATCCCTCTTCAGTTTTGATGAACTGTATTCCCGCAAAACTTGCGGGTTGCGGCGAGGTCGTCATGGCGACACCTCCCGGAAAAGACGGTAAGATTAATCCGAATATCCTTGTAGCGGCAAAGGTCGCCGGCGTAGACAGAATATTCAAAATGGGCGGAGCCCAGGCCGTTGCCGCTCTCGCTTACGGCACGGAGTCCGTGCCTAAGGTTGACAAGATCACCGGTCCCGGCAATGCCTTTGTCGCGGAGGCGAAAAAGCAGGTCTTCGGCGCAGTCGCCATAGACATGATTGCCGGACCTTCAGAGATTCTTGTCGTCGCAGACGGCAAAAGCAATCCCCGCATAGTCGCTGCCGATATGCTCAGCCAGGCCGAGCATGACAAGATGGCGAGCGCCGTGCTTGTCACTGACAGCATGGAACTGGCGAAGGCCGTACAGGCTGAACTTGAGCGCCAGATACCGCTTCTGCCGCGCGCTGGAATCGCCGGCACCTCAATAGAAAACAACGGCAAGATCATCGTCGCGGGCGATATTAAACTTGCCATAGACATAGCGAATGAGATAGCTCCGGAACACCTGGAACTCTGCTGCGACAATGCCATGGAGATGCTGAAGCTCGTGAAGAATGCCGGTTCCGTGTTTGTCGGCAGAAACTGTCCCGAGGCGCTCGGTGACTACCTCGCGGGACCCAACCACGTTCTTCCCACGGGAGGAACTGCGAGGTTCTCAAGCCCGCTTTCTGTCGATGACTTCGTAAAGAAGATGCAGTTTACGTATTACACCGAGGACGCCCTGTCCGAGGTCGCTGAAGACATAGCCTACTTCGCTGACAAGGAAGGCCTTCACGGCCACGCGAAGAGCGCGGTTTCAAGATTCTCATCGGAGGATGAATAATGAGTAAGTTCTTTCTTGAAAAATACAGTACTCTTGATGCCTATGTCCCGGGCGAACAGCCGCAGGACAGAAAGTATCTGAAACTGAATACGAACGAGTCACCGTACCCGCCGTCACTTAAGGTGCTTGACGCGGCTTTCAAAGAGGCCTCAAGACTCAATCTCTATTCGGATCCCGAGTCAAAGGCTCTTACAGATGCTCTCGCTTCGTCTTTCGGCGTGGGACCGGAAAATGTCCTCGTTACGAACGGCTCGGATGAGGCTTTGAATTTCGCATTCATGGCCTTCTGTGACTCGATTGTCTTTCCGGCTGTGACATACGGCTTTTATCCCGTCATAGCGAACTTGAACGGCATTCCCTACAGGGAGATACCTGTGACATCGGATTTCAGAATCAATGTCGATGACTATATCGGAATAGGTGACAATATTGTCATCGCGAATCCGAACGCGCCTACGGGCATATGCCTCTCCGTCTCCGATATAGAGAGAATAGTCGCCGGAAATTCCGGTAACATAGTCATTATCGACGAGGCATATGTGGATTTCGGCGCGGAGAGCGTTGTCCCGCTCACGAAAAAGTATGACAACCTGATTGTCACTCAGACATTTTCAAAATCACGCTCCCTTGCGGGCGCAAGGCTGGGATTTGCGACAGCGTCTGAGGAACTGATAAACGATATGAAGACAATAAAGGATTCAATAAATCCTTACAATGTTAACCGCATGACGATGGCTGCGGGAATGGCGGCGCTCGCGGACAGCGAGTACTACATCGCCAACTGCAGAGAGATAGAGGAGACCAGGGTCTATACGGTATATGCGCTCGAGGATCTGGGCTTTGAGATTCTTCCTTCAAAGGCCAACTTCGTGTTTGCGAAGAACCCGAAAATTTCCGGCGGTGACCTCTATCGGAAACTGAAGGACGCGGGTGTGCTGGTAAGGTATTTTGACAAACCGGGACTGACTGATTTTGTGAGAATAACGATAGGCACGCGCAGCCAGATGGACACACTTATTGAGAAGATTTCGGAGGTGCTCTCATGAGAAACTTTGAAGTGAAAAGGAAGACCGCTGAGACAGATATAGAGCTTACGCTTAATCTTGACGGCAGCGGCAAAAGCAATATTGATACAGGCATCGGTTTCATGGATCATATGCTGACCCTTTTTGCCCGCCACGGCGGATTTGATCTCGATGTAAAATGTGTCGGTGACACCTATGTCGATTATCATCACAGCGTGGAGGATATCGGAATTGCCCTCGGTACGGCATTTGCCGGAGCCTTAAGCGACAAGAAGGGCATCAACAGATACGGAAGCGTAATCCTGCCCATGGATGAGGCTCTGGTTATTTCCGCAATCGATATTTCCGGCAGATGCCACCTGACTTTTGACGCGGAAATCCCGACACAGAAGGTCGGTGACTTCGATACCGAGCTCGTAAAGGAATTCTTCCTCGGCTTCGTCAGAAATGCATCGGTTACGCTGCACATTGTTGAACTTGAAGGTGAGAACAGCCACCACATTATCGAGTGCATGTTCAAAGGCTTCGGCCGCGCACTTCGCCAGGCTGTGAAAATCGATGAGAAGTTCAGGGATGAGATACCTTCCACAAAGGGAGTTTTGTAAATGATTGCGATTGCTGATTACGGTGTGGGAAATCTTTTCTCACTGCGCTGCTCGTTCGAGTTTATCGGTGCGGATGTCGTTGTTACGAGCTCCGCAGACGAGCTGCGTTCAGCCGACAAAATAGTTCTGCCGGGAGTCGGAGCCTTTCGCGACGCGGCTGCGCTGCTTGAAAAGAGCGGCCTTGCCGACGTGATAGTCGAAGAGGCGGCGGCAGGCAAACCGCTGCTCGGAATCTGTCTGGGTATGCAGCTGCTTTTTGATAAGAGCTTTGAGTACGGCGAGTACGAGGGCCTCGGTCTGATAAAGGGCAATGTAGCCCCCATAGCCGATGACCTCAAAGAGCCGCTCAAGATTCCGCAGATAGGCTGGAATGCACTGTCGTTTCCCGGAGAGAAAAACAGACTGTTCAAGTACATAAACGAGGGAGACTGCGTCTACTTTGTTCACTCCTATTACGCAAAGGACTGTGAGGACTCAGTCATAGCCACGACTGAGTACGGCATTTCGATTACCGCGGCCGTGGCAAAGGACAATGTCTTCGGCTGTCAGTTCCATCCGGAAAAGAGCGGGGAAGTCGGTCTGAACATTCTCCGCGCGTTCTGCGAACTTTAAGGAGGCGGAGACATGATTACGAAAAGAATTATTCCCTGCCTTGACGTAAAGGACGGCCGCGTGGTCAAAGGCGTTAATTTCAAAGGTCTTGCGGACGTATCGTCGCCTGTAAAGCTCGCTGAGTACTATTCGGGCTGCGGCGCTGATGAACTCGTGTTCTACGATATAACAGCCTCAGCGGAGGGCAGAGCGATTTTTACGGATATTCTTCGCGAGACGGCTTCAAAGGTGTTCATACCTCTGACGGTCGGCGGCGGAATCAATACCCTGGACGACTTCGACAGAGTCTTAAAGTGCGGTGCCGATAAGGTAAGTATAAACTCAGGTGCCATCCGCAATCCCGCTCTTGTGGGTGAGGCGGCCAAGCGCTACGGTGACCAGTGTGTCGTGCTCTCTGCCGACATCAAAAGGGTGGACGGAGAGTTTCGCATATTCGCAAA
>JAFSPP010000045.1 GCA_017451425.1 Clostridia bacterium
CCTGACGGGCAAGGATCCGGTAAATGTCTTCACGACAATGTTTGACGGAGCCTTCGGCACGGAACGCCGCCTCTGGTCACTGCTCCAGGGCATTGCGATGCTCCTTTGCATTTCGCTTGCCGTAACACCGGCATTCAAGATGCGGTTCTGGAACATCGGCGCGGAGGGCCAGGCCCTCATGGGCGGTCTCGCCTCAGCCGCGTGTATGATGTTCATAGGCGACCGCCTTCCGAACTGGCTCATGCTTATAGTCATGGCGGTGACCTCAATGCTCGCAGGTGCCGTATGGGCGGTTATTCCCGCGGTCTTCAAGGCACGCTGGAACACCAACGAGACGCTCTTCACCCTTATGATGAACTACATCGCCATACAGCTTGTGTCGTACTATATCTGCGTATACGCGACAGGCGGTTCGGGCAAGATAGATGTCATCAACCCCGTAACTCACACGGGATGGCTCCCCGCAATAGGCGGCAAGAGCTACCTTCTCAATATAATCATTGTCCTGGTACTGACGGTTGTCATGTACATCTACCTCAAGTACTCAAAGCAGGGCTATGAGATCTCCGTAGTCGGTGAGTCCGAGAATACGGCGAAATACATCGGTATAAACGTACCGAAGGTAATTATCCGCACGATGATAATCTCCGGTCTCCTCTGCGGTATTACGGGCTTCCTGCTCGTCTCGGGTGCCGACCACACGATTTCGAGAGACACCATAGCGGGCCGCGGATTCACCGCAATCATGGTCTCCTGGCTCGCGAAGTTCAACCCGGCAGTTATGATTCTTACATCATTCCTGCTCGTATTTTTCCAGAAGGGCTCGACTGAGGTCTCGCAGCTGTGCGGACTCAACGCCTCCTTCTCGGACATAATCACGGGTATCATAATCTTCTTCATCATCGGTTCAGAGTTCTTCATCAACTACCAGATCAAGAAGAATGAAAAGGAGGTTAAGGCGTCATGACAATGCTTGTACAGTTTATTCAGCGCGCGGTAATGCAGGGCGTACCCCTCCTCTTCGGCTCGACCGGCGAAATTCTCACCGAAAAGAGCGGCCACTTAAACCTCGGTATTCCGGGTATCATGTATGTGGGCGCCATAGGCGGCGTAATAGGCTCCTTCTTCTATGAGGAGAAGGTCGGAGCCGCCAATATAAACCCGTTCCTCGCGGTCCTCATACCGCTACTGACATCTGTCCTGGGTTCGCTCTTCATGGGACTCATCTACAGTTTCCTGACCGTAACACTCAGGGCAAATCAGAACGTAACGGGCCTTGCCCTCACCACCTTCGGTGTAGGCTTCGGTAACTTCTTCGGCGGATCGCTCATCAAGATCTCCGGCTCCTCAATGCCGGCCATCACACTCTCCGCCACATCAAAGTGCTTCAAGACGACACTCCCGTTTGCGGACTCACTCGGCGTTGTGGGCAAGCTGTTCTTCTCATACAGTTTCCTTGCATATGTCGCAATCGTGATTGCTCTCATCGCGGGCTATGTCTTGAACCACACCCGCACGGGTCTTCACCTGCGCGCCGTCGGCGAGAACCCGGCGACGGCTGACGCCGCGGGCATCAGAGTTAATAAGTATAAGTACGTAACTACTTGCATCGGTTCAGTCATCGCCGGACTCGGCGGACTCTACTACGTAATGGACTACGCCTCGGGTATCTGGTCAAACGGCGGTTTCGGTGACCGCGGCTGGCTTGCCGTCGCCATCGTAATCTTCGCCATCTGGCGCCCGAACATAGCCATTCCGGCGTCCATCCTCTTCGGCGGACTCTTCATCATCTACAACTACGTATCAATCCCCGGCATGGGTATTGAGGCCCAGGAGCTCTTCAAGATGCTCCCGTACCTTGTAACACTCATAGTACTCATAATCACGAGCATGCGTGAGAAGAGGGAATCCCAGCCTCCGCAGTCGCTCGGACTATCTTACTTCAGGGAAGACAGGTAAATGATTTTTTACATCGATCCGGGCACCGGAAGTATGCTATTTACCATACTCATCGGTGTTTTAAGTGCCGGCGT
Source organism: Clostridia bacterium (assembly GCA_017451425.1). Taxonomy (GTDB): domain Bacteria; phylum Bacillota; class Clostridia; order Oscillospirales; family Acutalibacteraceae; genus UBA1227. The sequence continues at coordinate 2,034 of JAFSPP010000045.1, forward strand.
CTATGCAATAAAAAATCTCATAATCAAGCTGCGCTTTTCGTTAAGCGGCGGCAAGGCTGACACAGCCAAAACAAGCAACATACCGCTTGTCATCTTTTCCGATGACAAGCGGTATGATAATGTTTTTGAGCCTATCTGCGACGAGTTCGAAAAGCGCAAAAAGGACGTCGTTTTCATGACGGCGTCGCAGGACGACCCTCTTCTCCAAAAGCCCTATGAGCATGTAAAGACGCAGTTTATAGGCGAAGGCAATCGCGCCTTCGCAAAGCTCAACATGCTCAGGGCCGACATCGTCCTTTCCACGACGCCGGGCCTCGACGTCTACCAGTGGAAACGCTCCCGCGAGGTCAAATACTACGTCCACATAGTCCATCAGATAAGTGACGTCACCATCTACCACATGTTCGGCATAGACTACTATGACGCAATCCTCGCCTCCGGTGAGTACGAGATTGACCAGGTGCGTCAGCTTGAGACTTTGCGCAAGCTTCCAAAGAAGGAAGTCGTTGTCGTAGGCCAGCCGTATATGGACGCCCTGTGGGCAAAGAAACAGGCTTTAAAGGAGACAGAAAGCAGCGAAACCACGGTGCTTCTCGCACCCTCCTGGGGCGAGAGCGCCATGCTTAAAAAATTCGGCGGCGAGATAATCGAGCAGCTCCTGAAAACCGGTCATCATATAATCATCCGTCCCCATCCGCAGTCCTTCAAATCGGAAGCGGACCTCATGGAAAAACTCATGAAAAAATATCCCGAAAGCGAACAGCTTGAATGGAACAGGGATACCGACAACTTCGATGTCCTCTCAAGATCGGACATCCTCATCTCAGACTTCTCCGCGGTCATGTTTGACTTCACTCTCATCTTTGACCGCCCGATAATATATTCCGCCTCGGATTTCGACAAGAGCCCGTATGATGCGTACTGGCTCGAGGAGGATCCGTGGACCCTTCGCGCCCTGCCGAAACTCGGTCGTGAACTCAAAGCTGAAGATCTCCCGAAACTGAAGGAGATAATCGACGGCTGTCTCACGAGTGAGACATTCGCCGAAAACCGCGAGACCGCACGGAAAGAGACATGGGCGCACATCGGCGAATCAGCGAAGCTGACCGTCGATTATCTCTTGAAGAAACAGGAGGAACTGCATGAGCAATAAAGCATTCATAGGCATACTCCTCCTGACAATAGCCGTTGTCTTCGGTGTCGCTATGTTCGGCAGGCAGAAAACCATGGAAGCCGAGCGCATACGCGCAGAGGAGGCCTCCCGCGTGGCGGCCGAGGAGGAGAGCAGACGCCTTGAAGAGGAGGCGGCCATAGAGCTTGAGCGCTCCGCCGACCCCAATGAAATCTTCTCCTTCTCGAAGAAGGAGAAAAACGTAGTGGTCATCATGCTTGACCGCGCGGTCGGCTGCTACTTCCCTTACATTATGGAGGAACTTCCCGAGGTCAGGAAGCAGTTTGACGGCTTCACCTTCTACCCGAACACCTTAAGCTACGGCTCAAATACAATCTACGGCGTGCCCGCCGTCTACGGCGGCTATGAATACACGCCGGAGGCCATGAATGCCCGTACGGAAGAGAAACTTGTCGACAAGCATAACGAGGCACTCAAACTCATGCCGAAACTCTTCTCGGACGCGGGTTACAAGGCCGTCGTATGCGACCCGGCCATCGCCAACTATCAGTGGACGCCCGACCTCTCAATCTTTGACGACATTGAGGGAGTCAAAGCCTTCAACTTCCTGACGGGCGCCTCAAAAGAGGGTGGTGAGCTGTCGCAGTATGACAAATTCATGCTCAACTACGATTTTTTGAAGGACTTAAAGAGCCGTACGAACAACAAGTCGAGAGCAGGTACCTACATCGCCATAGACAACGAGATAACGCACAGGTACCTCGTCCTCAAGTGGCCTGAGTATGAGCCCGTAAACGGATGGGCAACTTACGGACCATCGGAGCGGGTCTTCTCGCAGGACGAGAGAATCAGCCTCAGCGACACGACGAAGATGTCCCACTACCACGTAAATGCCTGTGCCATGAGGCTTCTCGGCGAGTGGTTTGATTACCTGAGAGAACTGGGTGTCTATGACAACACCCGTATTATCATCGCCGCGGACCACGGCTACGGCCTCGGGCAGTTCGGTGACATGTTCTACGGAGAGTCAGACCTCCTCTACTACAATCCTTTACTTCTCGTAAAGGACTTCGACGAGGACGGACCGCTGAAATTTGACGGCACTTTAATGACAAATGCAGACGTTCCGACAATTGCAACGGACGGACTCATAAAGAATGCAAAGAACCCTTACACCGGAGAGCTCCTTGCTGACACGGTGAAGAAGGATGAAGTACACGTATACATCGCCCACAACTGGCAGGTTGAAGCCAATCAGGGCAACACCTTCGGAAACAACCTCTATTTTGTCGTTCACGACAATATCTTTGACATAAACAACTGGTCAACCAGGAGAATAAATCCTCCGCCGAAACAGACGGAACCTGAGACAACAACAGAGAAAGAAACGGAGAAGGCTGGATAATGACTTTCGGCAGCGTAATCTACAATATTTTCATCGGCCCCTTAGAGCTTTTCTTTGAGGTCGTGTTTACGCTTGCCTTCAAACTGGTTCAGAATCACGGTCTCTCGATAATTTTCCTGAGTCTCGCCATGAATTTCCTTGTCCTGCCGCTCTACCGCCAGGCGGACAAGATGCAGGCGAGCCAGAGAGACATTGAAAACGCGCTCGCGCCCGGCGTGAAGCACATAAAAAAGACCTTCAAGGGCGACGAGCAGTATATGATACTGCAGACCTACTATCGCCAGAACGGGTACAAGCCGACAGATGCCTTAAAAGGCTCGGTATCGCTGCTCCTTGAAATTCCTTTCTTTATTGCAGCGTACCACTTCCTGTCGCATCTGACGGCACTGAATGGTATCCCGTTTGGCCCCATAAGAGACCTCGGCGCACCCGATGCATTAATCAGCATCGGAAGCCTGACGCTGAATCTCCTGCCCATACTGATGACACTCATAAACTTCATCTCCAGCGCCATCTACTTAAAGGGATTCCCGATAAAGTCCAAGGTCCAGCTCTACGGAATAGCAATCATATTCCTTGTTTTCCTCTACAAATCCCCGGCAGGACTTGTCTTCTACTGGACCCTCAACAATCTCTTCTCACTCTTTAAAAACATCGCCTACAAAATCAAATGGCCGACTATTAAAAGAAAACACCGGAGGGAATACAAGGAGAGCGGCAAATCCCTGTTCTACTTTGCCGCGGTATCACTCTGCATTCTCATCGGTCTGCTCATACCTTCGGCCGTAATCGCCTCATCGCCGGCCGAGTTCATAAACATGGCGACACTCAAAAATCCGCTGAACTACCTTGTCGGCTCGCTGTCGCTCAGCATAGGCCTCTTCATCGTCTGTTTCTCGGTTTTCAGAATGCTTGCGGGCGACAACGGCAAGAAACTCATGGGCTTTCTTGTCTGGGCCCTCAGCATAATCGGCCTCATAAACTATATGGCATTCGGCCGAGGCCTCGGCACCATCTCAAGCGCCCTGATGTTTGAGACGCCGCCCGCCTTTGATATCCGCAAGGCAATAATAAACCTCGTAATCCTCGCAGCTGCGGCAGCGCTCCTCTACATCATCTGGACCAAAAAGTACGAGGTCGCAAAGTTCTCCGCACTCGTCATCTCAATCGCGCTTCTCTTCATGTCCGTACAGAACATGGTGCAGATAAACAAGGTCGCGACGGACACAATCTCGCAGCTTAAAGTTGCCACGGAACGCGTCGCGAAGTTCCCTCTCTCAAAGAAGGGCAAAAATGTCATCCTGATAATGATGGATCGCGCAACCAGCGCATACATACCCTTCATCTTAAACGAAGACAAAGCCTTGAACGAACAGTTTTCAGGCTTCACATACTATCCGAACACAGCCTCCTTCGGCGCCCACACAATCTTCGGCGCCCCTCCCATCTGGGGCGGCTATGAATACACCCCGGAGGAGATGGACAAGCGCAAGGGCGAACTCTTAAAGGACAAGTACGACGAGTCCCTGAGAGTCCTTCCCACAATGTTCGGCAATGAGGGCTACTCAGTCGCGGTCTGCGATCCGACCCTTGCCGGCTACGGCTGGATTCCGGACCTCAGCATCTACGACGACCTTGAGAACACGGAGGCCTACATCACCATAGGCAATAACGCCATAGAGAACATGGAACTCTATGCTTCCATCGACAAGAGCTTAAACCGCAATTTCTTCTGCTACTCGCTCTTCAAGTCCTCTCCGCTCCTCCTCCAGCCCCTCCTCTACAACGACGGCCTCTACAACGCCGCCTCAGCAGCAAACCTGAGCAACGAAGCAACCCGGGCAAACCAAGAAAAGCAAAACAACCAGGAAACCCAAAACAACCAAAATACAACAAGCAACAATCAAACAAACAATAATAAAAATCAAACTGATAACGGCCAGAACACTCAAAGCACCCAAACTGAAGCGCTTGACACCGATATCACAAGTCAGGTGCTCGACGGACTCACAAAGGCCACCGGTGTAAACAGCCAGTACCTCGACAATCTCTCCGTCATGGAAAATCTCGACAGGATGACAGAGATGAGCGACAAGCCCGGTTTCATCATGCTGACAAACGAGCTTGCCCACCGTCCGACCCTCCTTCAGGAGCCCGGA
>JAFSPP010000046.1 GCA_017451425.1 Clostridia bacterium
CAATCCCCGAACTCGCAGTTCAGAATCTCGACTGCGACTGGGTGGAAGCTCCGATTCCGAATCTTGAGCGCGCTGACAGAATTCAGGCGGTCAAAGATGTACGCCTGCTCGCGAACTTCCTGTTCTGATGCAAATAAAAAGAGCGACCTTGGTTTCAAGGTCGCTTTTTATTTATTTAATCTGCATCTTGTGGTAAAATAAGATGTATCATTTCTCGGAGAAGAATGCCGCGCAGGTCTCAATGGACTTTGCGATTATTTCCGACATCTCGCTGACCGTGTAGTTGAAGTCATAATTCGCCCAGTCACGCATAATTCCGAGCACGCCGTTTGTCCAGAAGGTGGCAGTGCCGCGTGTGAGGTCCTCGTCGCGTATCTTGTAGCGGGTTTTGTAGTAGAGACCTATGCTGTCGCGTATTGAGTCGGAGATCCTGTTGATAATATGGGTGTTTCTCATATCAACGAGGATGGTCTTGGCGAGGGGACCCTGGTCATAAAGATATGTCAGTATGCACTCATAGACCTTGCGGTATGAGTCGGCTCCGGACATGCTTTTATGTGTCTCGATTACGATGCTTGCAATATCATCCGCAAACATGTTGCTGATGTCTTCAGTGAGCTCGAAAATGTCGGAGTAGTGGGTGTAGAAGGTGCTCCTGGAGATATCTGCCTTATCGACGATTTCCTTGATTGTTATGGCGTTTACATCGCCCTTTTCACGGATAAGTTCAGTGAAAGCCTTGCGGATGGCCGCCTGTGTCTTTTTTACGCGTCTGTCCATAATCTCACCCTTAAATGTATGATATTCTAACAATATCACGTAACTTGTACGAAAATCAACATTTTTTATATATTTGTTTGAAAAAAACAGGAGGGAAGTTTTGAGAGTTCTCGGTGTTGACCCCGGATACGCCATTGTCGGCTGGGGTATTCTTGACTATGAAAAGGGCAAATTCTCGATAGTCGATTTCGGTGCGATAACCACTGATAAGGACACTCCTTTCGGCAGACGCCTTCAGGAGATTTATGAGGATATGGACTATATTATCAAGCGCACTCATCCCGAGGCGCTCGCCATGGAAAAACTCTTTTTCCAGACCAATGTTAAGACCGCAATCGACGTAGCACAGGCGCGTGGCGTGCTCCTGCTCTGTGCGGAGAACAACTCGCTTCCGGTCTATGAATACACGCCTCTCCAGGTGAAGCAGGCGGTGACGGGTTACGGCAAGGCCGATAAGAAACAGGTCATGCAGATGACCAAGAATATACTCGGCCTTTCCAAGGTGCCGAAACCCGATGACACCGCCGACGCGCTCGCCATGGCAATCTGCCATGGCCATGTGGGAGGCTCGGGCCTCTCGGCGGCGCCGAGCAAGAGAAAACTTACCGAACGGAAGGGAATATAAACTGCGGGCCGGCGGCTGCCGGTCCGCTTTTATTAAGTAAACCGATTGATATTTCTTTAACGGCGTGGTAAAATTAATCGTTAAAGTATATTATAATGCGCGTATTATAATTACTTTTCAGGGAATAATGGGGTAATACACTTTGAGAGGAGAATTCCTTTGTTTTTCAGTTTGACGGGAGAACTCGCATACACAGACAACAACACCGCGGCGGTTGACTGCAACGGTGTGGCTTACCTGTGCTATGTGACTCTCAACACGCTAAAAGAACTCGGACCGATAGGTTCGAAGGTCACACTCTACACATACCTCAAGGTGGGCGAGGACGTTATGGACCTCTACGGTTTCTTCGAAAAGGAGGAACTGGATGCCTTCAAGATGCTCATTTCCGTTTCAGGCGTGGGCCCGAAGGCGGGACTTGCCATACTCTCCGAACTTACTCCTTCGCAGCTTTATCTCGCCATAGCCTCAGGTGACGCGAAGGCGATCACCGTGGCGCAGGGCGTAGGACCTAAGGTTGCTCAGAGAATCTGCCTTGAACTTCACGACAAGGTCGGAAAGCTCGGCGGTTCTGCCGGAGGCGTGACATTTGCCCACGCCGCATCGGTCTCGACCGGCAAGGGAGAGGCCCCGAAGGCGATTGCCGCCCTGGTGGGACTCGGCTACAGCCAGTCCGAAGCCGCTATTGCCGTAGGCAACTGCGACCCGTCTTTACCTGCGTCTGAACTCATAAAGCAGGCGCTTAAACAACTGGGAAGATAAGGAGGGGAGAACGTGAACACAAGCACTTTTAATTCCGAAGATATGGATTTTGAAAGCAGATACGTCGACCCTCATTACAAGAGTGAAGATGACGCCTCTGTGGAGTACTCGCTCCGTCCCAGGACGCTGAATGAGTACATAGGTCAGGAGAAGGTCAAGGAGAACCTCAAGGTTTACATCGATGCGGCGAAGCGCCGCGGTGAGCCCATGGACCATGTCCTGCTCTACGGCCCTCCGGGACTCGGCAAGACCACTCTCGCAGGCATTATTGCCGCGGAGATGGGTGTTGACATCCGCGTAACCTCCGGACCCGCCATAGAGAAACAGGGCGACCTCGTGGCCCTTCTTACAAACTTAAACGACGGCGATGTATTGTTCATCGATGAAATACACCGTCTCTCACGCCAGGTAGAGGAGATTCTTTATCCGGCGATGGAGGACGGCGCCGTCGACCTCATAATCGGCAAGGGACCGTCGGCACAGTCAATCAGACTGGACCTGCCGAAGTTCACACTCGTCGGCGCCACTACCCGCGCCGGACAGATTACGGCGCCTCTGCGCGACCGCTTCGGCGTTATCCTCAGACTTGAGCTCTACACGCCCGAAGAACTTGCCGGCATTGTCAGGCGCTCGGCCGGCGTCCTCGAGATAGGAATTGACGAGGACGGCGCGACTGAACTCGCCTCGCGCTCACGCGGCACGCCGCGTATTGCCAACAGACTTTTGAAGCGCGCGCGCGACTTCGCCGAAGTCGTAGGCAACGGCACAATAACAAAGGAGACCGCGGAACTTGCGCTCGCGCGCATGGAGATTGACCCGCTCGGTCTCGACAACATAGACAGAATGCTTCTCACCGCCATGATAAAGAACTATAACGGCGGACCCGTCGGCCTCGACACCATCGCCGCCGCAATAGGCGAGGAAGCAATAACGATTGAGGATGTCTACGAGCCCTATCTCATGCAGATAGGCTTCCTCTCAAGGACACCGCGCGGCCGTATGGTCACGCCCGCGGGCTACAGACACCTCGGCTTCAATTATGAAGACAAGTCCGGCGGCAGAGCCGATAACGTACAGCAGAAACTTTTTGACGACTGAGAGAAGAGATTATGCGCAACACGGATTTCTGGAATGACTATGAACTCATAGACTGCTCAGACGGGGAACGTCTCGAGCGGTGGGGTGATGTCATCCTCATCCGTCCCGACCCACAGGTTATCTGGAAAACTCCGAAAAAGAATGAGTTCTGGAAGAAGGCGAATGCCCGCTACCACCGCTCGGCAAAAGGCGGAGGAGAGTGGGAGATTCTCAGGCCATTCCCGGATGAGTGGAATATCGGTTACCGCGATCTGACTTTCAAGATAAAGCCCATGGGCTTTAAGCATACGGGACTCTTTCCCGAGCAGGCCGTAAACTGGGACTTCCTGCGTGAGGTTATTAACAACTCGCAGGGCAGCGGCTGCGGAGAGGACGGCCAGATAAAGGTGCTCAACCTCTTCGCTTACACGGGCGGCGCGACTGTTGCCGCTCTCGCCGAGGACGCGGCAGTCGTGCACGTTGATGCCTCAAAGGGCATGGTTGCGCACGCCAAGGAAAATGCCGCCCTCTCCGGTCTCTCGGAGAGATTCTGCCGCTGGCTGGTGGATGACTGTGAGAAATTCATTCAGCGTGAAATCCGCCGCGGCAACAGGTACGACATAATCATCATGGACCCGCCGTCATACGGCAGGGGCCCGGGAGGAGAGGTCTGGCAGCTTGAGGACAAGGTCTACGAGTTCGTGGAACTTGCATCGCAGATTCTCTCTGACGACCCGAAGATGGTTCTCATAAACTCCTACACGGCGGGACTCTCGCCGTCGGTTATGAGCTATATACTCGGCTCGACCGTCTCGAAGAAGTACGGCGGCAGAACAGACTGCGACGAGATAGGCCTTCCAGTCACGGAGACCGGCATGTGCCTGCCTTGCGGCGCATCGGCAATATGGACGAAGGAACAGGACTGAAAACTTGGAAAGTGTACTGAAATTTGACGACGTATATTTCTCCTATGACGAGGAGACAGACGAAGCTCAGGGCGAAGTGCACTGGGCTGTCTCCGATTTGTCCCTTGAAGTAAACCGCGGCGATTTTATTGCCGTGCTCGGACACAACGGCTCGGGTAAATCCACCCTCGCCAAACTCTCAAATGCAATACTCATCCCCGACAAGGGAGAGGTTACTGTCAAAGGTATCAGTACGAAGGACGAGGACAGAACACTTGAAATCCGCAGACATGTCGGAATGGTGTTCCAGAATCCCGACAACCAGATTGTTGCGACAGTGGTTGAGGAGGATGTGGCCTTCGGCCCCGAAAACCTCGGACTTGATCCCGCGGTCATCCGTGAGCGTGTCGATGACGCCCTGAAGGCTGTCGGCATGTATGAGTTCCGCGACAAGGAACCGCACAATCTCTCGGGCGGACAGAAGCAGAGGGTGGCCATAGCGGGAATACTCGCCATGCGTCCCGAGTGCATTGTCCTGGACGAGTCCACCGCCATGCTTGACCCGAAGGGCCGCAGGGAGGTTCTGGAGACCGTAAGGAAGCTCCATGACGAGTTCGGCATGGCAGTTGTGTTCATCACGCATTACATGGATGAGGCGGCCCTTGCCGACCGCGTCATCGTCATGGAGCAGGGCAGGGTCCTGTTTGACGGTGCTCCCTGCGACGTATTTCAGAACGTCGAAGAGCTTCGCCGCGTCGGACTCGACGTTCCGCAGGCGACCGAGCTCGCGCTCTCGCTCGGACTTCCGGGCAAAATCCTCACTCTCACCGAGTGCACGGATGCGATTATAGATTCGCTCAAATAAACAAAACGGAGACTGAAGATGTCGATTCTCAAAACCGACAATTTAACATACAAGTACTCTGTGGGTACGCCATTTGAAGTCACGGCTCTCGACAGCGTGAACCTTGAGGTGGAGAAGGGTGAACTCGTCGCCGTAATCGGTCACACGGGTTCGGGCAAGTCCACACTCATCCAGCACTTCAACGGACTGTTAAAGCCCACTGAGGGCAGTGTCCTTGTGGACGGCCAGGATATCTGGGAGTCCAAGAAGACTCTGCGTGACGCCCGCTTCAAGGTGGGACTCTGCTTTCAGTATCCGGAGTACCAGCTCTTTGAGGAGACCGTATTCGCGGATATTGCATTCGGTCCGAAGAACATGAAACTCTCCGACGAGGAGATAAAGGAGCGCGTCATGCGCGCGGCCGAGTTTACGGGTGTGACAAAGGAGATGCTTGAAAAATCACCCTTTGACCTCTCGGGAGGAGAGAAGCGCCGCGTTGCGATAGCCGGCGTAATGGCCATGGAGCCGGAGATTCTCATCCTCGACGAGCCGACTTCAGGACTCGACCCCAAGGGCAGAGATACCATACTGCGTCTCATACGCGATTACAGAGACAATACCGGCAGCACGGTAATGATAGTCTCGCACTCAATGGAGGATGTCGCAAAAATTGCGACAAAGGTCCTTGTCATGAACCGCGCGACAGTCATGAGCTATGACACAGTGCCCGAGACATACAGGCATGCGGAGGAACTTCTCTCCGTTGGCCTCGATGTTCCGCAGATCACCAAGATCTTCATGGACTTGAAAAGGAGAGGACTGCCTGTCCGTGACGATGTATATACCGTTGAACAGGCCGTTGCCGAAATTGACAGACTCCGAAAGGAGGGTGTCAACGTATGATTAAGGACATAACCATAGGTCAGTTCTTCCCGGGAGACTCCGTCATACACAGAATGGACCCGAGGATGAAACTCATCCTGACGATTGTCTACATCGTCATAATCTTCCTCTGCAAGAACTTCTGGGCCCTGGGCTTCATGCTCCTCTCACTTGTGATCATGTGCGCCCTCTCGGGTGTTCCCGCAAAGGTCATCTTAAAGAGCATCAAGCCGATTGCAATCATCATCACTTTCACGGCCATACTCAACATCTTCTATGTGCGCACGGGTGAGCCGCTGCTTGACTGGCATTTCATCCACATAACAACCGGCGGCGTGTTCACGGCAATTTTCATGATTATCCGTATCTGCGCCCTCGTGGTTGCGAGCTCGCTCCTGACCTACACGACCAGCCCGACACAGATAACCGACGGCATAGAGAGGCTCTTCTCGCCGCTCAAGTTCATGCGCGGCGGTGTGCATACTCTCGCCATGATGATGACGATTGCGCTGCGATTCATACCCACGCTCATTGATGAGTTTGAGAAGATAACAAATGCGCAGAAGGCGCGAGGCGCCGACCTCGAGACGGGTAATCTCGTCGAGAGGGCAAAGGCCTTGATCCCCGTGCTGGTGCCTCTCTTTATCACTTCATTCCGCAGGGCCTATGAACTGGCCTTTGCCATGGAATGCCGCTGCTATCACGGCGCCGAGGGCAGGACGAGGATGAAGATAATGAAATATTCGAAGCTTGATGTCTTCGGATTCCTGTTCATACTGATTGCCACGGGCGGAGTAATCGCCCTCAATATGTTCTTCAGACATGTAGTCTGAAAGGAGTAAACCTTGAGACAGATTTTGCTTAAAATCCGATATCTCGGCACTGCCTACCACGGCTGGCAGGTGCAGGAGAACGCGGTGAGCGTGCAGGAGCGTATGCAGGACGCTGTCGAGGCTATCTTCGGAGAACGCCTCGACGTCACCGGCTGTTCCAGAACAGATGCCGGTGTGCACGCGAACATGTACTGCTGCACCCTGCGTACTGAGTCGGATATTGACTGTTTCAGACTGCAGGGAGCGCTCAATGCGAAACTGCCGGATGATATCAGTGTGTTCTCGTGTGAGGATGTCGACGCGGACTTTCATCCGCGATACTCCTGCACGGCAAAGCAGTATATCTACAAAATCAACAACTCTGCAGCTCCTGACCCCTTCCTCGAGGGCAGGGCACTGCATTACAAACCGCACATTGACGCGGATATGTTAAACAGAGCCGCCCGGGACTTTGTCGGTACTCACGACTTTTCAAGTTTCTGCGGCGCAAAGTCCGAACTTGAAGATCTGACACGGACCGTATATGAGGCCTCGGTGACGCGTGACGGTGACCTTGTCACATTCTTCGTTACGGGTGACGGCTTCCTCTACAACATGGTCCGCATCATGGTCGGAACCCTGCTCTTTATCAACGAGGGGAAGATTGCTCCTGACGCAATTCCCTCAATCATCGAAAAGAGGGACAGGTCGGCGGCCGGAAAAACAGCTCCGGCATGCGGCCTCTACTTAAACGAAGTCTTCTACGGAGGTGAGGCATTTGGCGAAGAAAAAGCGTAAATTTCAGATGACGCACGGCATGTCTGTCGCGCTCAGAGTGGCAGTGGCCGTCATAGTTGTTGTCGTGTTGTTCCTGATGGCCGCCGAGCGCCTCAACATCGCCACCGTAACAGACATTAACGACAGTCTGCGCAGCTCCTTCTCGGGAATGAATCCCGGCTCGGGTTATCCCTACAAAATCAATTCCAGCTCGGTGCGCGGTATGACTGTCCTAAACGGCGACCTCTATATCCTGACGAGTCAGGACACCGTGTCGCTGGACTCCACGGCGAATGAGATAAAGCGCTCCTCGCACACATTCTCACAGCCCGCTTTCGCGACACGCGGAAGCAAGGCCGTGGTCTACAACAGAAACGGCAACCGTTTCCGTGTCGAGAACAGAACCGACACGCTCTTTACGGGCGAGACGCCCGATGACGAGAAGATCATAACCGCGGCAATAGGGGCGAAGGGAAATATCGCTCTCGCGACCTTCTCGAATGACTGTACATCAAAACTCACCGTCTACAGCACGAACTACAAGAAAACAGTGTTCGGCTGGAACTGCGCACAGGACACGATTACATCTGTCGACCTCTCCGATAACGGCAAGTATGCCGCTGTGTGCGTCGTGGGCGCCCGTGACGGTGAAATCTACTCGAAAGTCGTAATATTTGACTTCGACTACTCTGAGCCTAAGGCCGAGTTTGAGTATTTCGATACGGCCATGCTCGCCGTTCACTTCGGCAAGAACGACAACGTCGTAGCCGTGGGAGATGACAGGATCTCCTTTATCAAGGGACTCAAGAACAAGGAGGATATGGAGTACGGCTCGTCCGCTCTCTCGAACTTCGCGTTCTCCGAGGACGGCTACACTGTCCTCGCTCTCTCCGAGCACGGCAGCACGAACAACGAGAAACTGTACTGCTTCTCGCCGAACCTCTCCAGAACATGTGAGAAGAAGTTCGAGTCTGTGATAAAGTCTCTCGGAATTTACAAAGGTCATATTTCCGTACTTCTTGAGAACCAGGTCCTGGTCCTCAAGACAAACGGAGGCACATATAAAAAATACGATGCCGATAATACGGCCATCGCAGTCTATAGTATAGGCAACAGAACTTATCTTTACACCACCGGTGAAATTAAAAGATGCAAGTAGGAGGCACCTGATGAGTAAACTCGCAAGTATGGATACCCTGAGAGCCCAGTTTGAGGATATGGGTAAGGATGCAAAGACAATCCCGAACCTTCTCTCACTTATCCGTATTATTCTCGTACCGTTTTTCGTATATTTCTTTGTTACAAAGAGATATCTCATTGCGGTTATCATTATCCTGATTTCGGGTCTTTCCGATGCTTTTGACGGCAGGATTGCGCGTCACTTCAATCAGATAAGCAAGCTCGGAAAACTTCTCGACCCCGCGGCTGACAAACTCACACAGATAGCGATAACGGTTGTTTATTTCAATGAATTCCGCCAGTCCGATGACAAGGCTTTACGTATGTTCTCATATGTATTCCTGCTCTTTATACTGAAGGAACTCGCGATGATAATAGGCAGCTTCGTTCTGCTCTCTATGGATATCGTGCCGCAGGCAGCCATCATTTACGGTAAGGTTGCGACCGTCACATTCTATGTTGTCATGGGATTTTTAATGATGTTCGCGCCCGTATTCGGTGCACTGTCGAAATTCTTCGTATTGCCGTCATGGCTCCTTATGGTGCTCGTTGTTATTACGGCAATAACCACCTTCGTTGCACTGTTCTCATATATTCCGGACATTGTGAAGAGGGTTAAGGAAAGGAAATCTAACTTATGAAGCAAATGCTGTGTTCCAGATGCAAACAAAACCCCGCGGTAGTGTTTGTTTCCAAGATTGACGGACCGGAAGGCGCGCCTCAGGGTGAGCCTGTGGGCTACTGCATTAAATGTGCGATGGAGCTCGACATAGGTCCCGTAAAACAGATGATGGACAAGATGGGCATAAAGCCCGAAGACATAGATTCCATCTCAGAGCAGTTCTCATCGATGATGGGATTCAACGACGATGCTGACGACTTTGAGTCGGGCGGATCTCCCGCCATGCCCGACCTCGGCAGTCTCTTCGGCGCGCTCGGCGGCTTCGGTAATCCCGAGGAGTCGCCTGACGAACCCGAGGAGGAAAAAAACGACGCCGAGGGCGGAACGACCTGCACATGCAAGAGCAGCAAGGGCAAGCGCGGCAAGAAGGGCGACAAGAAAAAGCGCCGCTATCTCGGCACTTACTGTACAGACCTCACCGAGAAGGCGGCCGAAGGCAAACTCGACCGCATCATCGGCCGCGATCAGGAGATCGCGAGAGCGGTCCAGATCCTCTGCCGCCGTTCAAAGAACAATCCCTGTCTTATAGGTGAACCCGGCGTAGGTAAGACGGCCATTGCCGAAGGCCTTGCGCTTCGCATAGCCTCGGGTGATGTACCGGCAAAACTCGCCGACAAGGAAATACATCTTCTTGACCTCACGGCTCTTGTCGCGGGCACACAGTTCCGCGGCCAGTTTGAGAGCCGTATCAAGGGCCTCGTTGAAGAGGTGAAGAACGAGGGCAATATCATCCTCTTTATCGATGAGGTTCACAACCTCGTCGGAACAGGTGATGCCGAGGGCACTATGAATGCCGCCAACATATTGAAACCCGCGCTCTCGCGTGGTGAAATCCAGGTTATCGGTGCCACCACATTCAACGAGTACAGAAAGCATATCGAAAAGGATGCAGCGCTCGAGCGCCGCTTCCAGCCGATAAAGGTGGAGGAGCCCTCAATTGAGCAGACCTATGAGGTCTTAAAGGGCATAAAGAGCTACTATGAGGACTTCCACAGAGTTCAGATATCCGACAATCTTGTCCACAGGGCTGTCGTCCTCTCTGAACGCTACATCACCGACAGATTCCTTCCCGACAAGGCTATCGACCTCCTCGATGAGGCCTGCACCTGTGCAAACCTGCGCAACAAGGCCATCTCGGAGGCTGAGCTTAAGGAGAAGGATCTCGAGGAGACAAAGGCCCGCCTTGAAGAACTCGAGGCCGAGACCGAAAACCCCGACTACGAGTGCCAGGCCAAGGTGAAGGCCGCCATAATCCAGCTCGAATCCGAGCTTCCCGCACTGCAGGAGGCCGCGAAGGACAACCAGGTTCTCGAAGAGGACCTCGCCAGGGTTGTCGAGCTCTGGACCGGCATCCCGGCAACGAAGGTTATCGAGTCCGACCTGACCAAACTTGCTCACCTTGAGGAGCACCTCAAGGAGCATGTAAAGGGTCAGGACGAGGCTGTCGCAGCCGTTGCCGCGGCCGTAAAGCGCTCCCGCATCCAGATAAATACGAGAAGACGCCCCGCGTCATTCATATTCGTAGGACCGACAGGTGTCGGTAAGACGGAGCTTGTAAAACAACTCTCCATGGAACTCTTTGATACGCCCGAGACGCTCATCCGTCTCGACATGTCCGAGTTTATGGAGAAGCACAGCGTCTCACGAATCATCGGTTCGCCTCCGGGCTACGTCGGATACGACGAGGCCGGTCAGCTCACCGAGAAGGTTCGCCGCAAACCCTATTCAGTCATACTCTTTGACGAGATAGAGAAGGCCCATCCCGACGTCATGAATATCCTTCTTCAGATACTTGATGAGGGCAGGATAAACGATGCACAGGGCAGGACCGTAAACTTCGAGAACACCGTCATTATCATGACTTCCAATGCCGGCTCGGAGCGCAAGGAGAACGCTCTCGGCTTCGGCAAGGTACAGAATGAGGCCAACAAGGACAAGGCGATGAAGGCCTTGAAGGACTTCCTGCGTCCCGAGTTCATCGGCCGTGTCGATGAGGTTGTCTTCTTCAACGACCTCACCGAGGAGAACTATGAGGAGATAGCAGTCCTCATGCTCAACGAGCTCAAAGAGCCCCTCAAGGATAAGGCGATTGAGCTTGCCTGGACTGACGACGTACCGAAGATGATAGTCTCCAAAATGGACTCCGGCGTGCGCGGAGCACGTGATCTTCGCAATGTCATCAGACGCAATATCGAAGACCGCATAGCGGACATAATAATCGATGCGGACGGCACTCCCGTAACACGCATAGATGTGTCTGTTTCGGACGACGATCTGCTTGTAAAAAGCGCTTGATTTTCGGCGGTGGGTATGTTATCATATTCACCGTCGCAAAGATGCGGGTGTAGTTCAATGGTAGAATCCCAGCCTTCCAAGCTGGTTGTGTGGGTTCGATTCCCATCACCCGCTCCATTGACACGCGCTGATAGCTCAGTTGGATAGAGCATCTGCCTTCTAAGCAGAGGGTCGGGGGTTCGAATCCCTTTCAGCGTGCCATATGGTGGGTATAGCGTAGTTGGTTAACGCGCCAGTTTGTGGCACTGGAGACCATCGGTTCGAATCCGATTATCCACCCCATGAAAGCAAAAGGCGGCTTTATAAAGCCGCCTTTATTTAATATACGGGGATGTCGCCAAGTGGTAAGGCAACGGACTTTGACTCCGTCACTCGTAGGTTCAAATCCTGCCATCCCTGCCAGCAAAAGAGCCGGGTTTCACCTGGCTCTTTTGCTTATTTTATGGTATAATATTTAAGTATTTTAAAACAGAGGTAGTTTTATGGATGTAACAGAATTATTAAAGCAACTGACAGCGCCGGCGGGCGTGTCCGGTCTGGAGACGGGGGCCGCGGCAGTGGCAATAAAACTGCTGTCGCCGTACGTCGACAGCACAGAGACTGACCGCCGCGGCAATGTGGTCGGAACCGTAAACGGCGCCGGCCCGAAAATACTCCTTGACGCACACCTGGACCAGGTGGGCTTCATAGTCACGGCTCTCTCGGAGCGCGGCTTCGTAAAGTTTGACAGATGCGGCGGCACGGACCCCAGAGTCATGTCCGGCCTGCCTGTCATTATACTCGGCAAGGAGCCTGTGTACGGCATAATCTCATCCGTGCCGCCCCATCTTCAGGGCGATGACGATGAGGGTAAGGTGAAAGAGGCGAAGGAACTCGCCATAGACACCGGACTTGAGAAAGAAAAACTTGAGCGCCTTGTCTCACAGGGCGACCGGGTCTGTTTTGTCCCGCAGTTTGATAAGCTTCTGGGAGATGAGCTCTGCTCGAATTCCTTCGACGACAGGGCAGGCATAGCCATACTCATCCGCACACTTGAAATACTTAAAGAAAAGGGCCTGCGCCCAAACCTGACAGTAGTTTTTTCTGCACAGGAAGAGGTGGGCGGCAATGCCGTAGGCTGCGCCGCTTTCAAGGCGGATGTCGATATGGCACTAGCAGTCGATGTCAGCTGTGCCTTTACTCCGGGCTGCAAGCCCGAGGAGACGGGCAAGATAGGCAAAGGCCCGATGATAGGCGTATCTCCCTGCCTTGACAACGGCATTTTCGAGGACTTAAAGCGCATTGCCGCCGAGAAGTCCATACCTTATCAGATTGAGGTTATGAACCGCACGACGGGCACGCACGCGGATGACATTCTTGTC
Source organism: Clostridia bacterium (assembly GCA_017451425.1). Taxonomy (GTDB): domain Bacteria; phylum Bacillota; class Clostridia; order Oscillospirales; family Acutalibacteraceae; genus UBA1227. The sequence goes on from JAFSPP010000046.1 coordinate 12,982, forward strand.
ACACGCGAAGGCGTGCGCACCGGTCTCGTCTCGCTGCCTCTCAAATACATGCATACACCCGTGGAGGTAATCGACACGAAGGATGTTGAACTCTGTGCGCAGCTCATTGCAGCCTTCATAGAGGAGAAAGGAGGGGAGACAAAATGATCGATCTCATAAAGGAAATTTCCCTCATTCAGGGACCCTCCGGACGCGAGGATAAAGTAAGAGATTTCATAATTACAAAACTCCCCGCTGATGTATCCTATTCAGTTGACAATCTGGGCAATCTCCTGGTTCACAAGAAGGGAGCAAAGACACCTGAAAAGAAACTCATGATGTG
>JAFSPP010000002.1 GCA_017451425.1 Clostridia bacterium
CATTCGTTTTTTCCTCCGATGTTTCTTAATAATCTATCAAGAACGTGTATTTATAAATAAAAATATAATTAGATTAATACCATTAATAAATACACACGGCAATATTTTAACGATTTATGAACAAAAACGCAATAATTTATGACTATATTGTAGTGATACAAAATTGAGGATTTGTCTCGTTTGTGAAAAGAAGCAGGCCATAAAGTTATTTTACTTTACGGCCTGCTGGTTGTTGGTTGGTTTTGTTGGGTTTGTTTTTTCTTTTCTTTTTGTGTTCTTTTTCAGTGTTTTTTGTGCGCTTTTTATGCCGTTTCTATGCTGTCGGCTTTCTCAAGGCCGAGGAGTTTGACGGCATCTTCACGCATCTTGTATTTGAGGATTTTGCCGGCTGCGTTCATGGGGAAACCGTCTACGAAAAGGACATATTTGGGGACCTTGTGCTTGGCCATGTTGGCTGCGATATAGTCCTTGAGTTCCTGCTCGGTCATGGTCTCCCCTTTTCGGAGGACGACTTCCGCGCAGATCTCTTCTCCGAGGCCTTCATCGGGTACGCCGATGACCTGGACATCTTCTACCTTGTCGTGGGTGTAGATGAATTCCTCTATCTCCTTCGGATAGATGTTTTCACCGCCGCGGATAATCATGTCTTTCAGGCGGCCCGTGATTTTGTAGAAGCCTTCGGGGGTGCGCTGCGCGAGGTCTCCGGTATGGAGCCAGCCGTCGGCGTCAATTGCGCTCGCGGTGGCTTTGGGCATTTTGTAGTAACCCTTCATGATATTGTAGCCGCGGGCGACAAATTCACCGTCGACACCGTCGGGCAGGTCCTCGCCTGTCTCGGGGTCTACAATCTTGCATTCGATTTCGGGAAGCTCTCTGCCGACGGTCGTGCAGCGCACTTCAATACTGTCGGAGGTGGAGCTCATTGTACAGCCGGGAGAGGCTTCGGTCTGACCGTATACTATGGTAATTTCGGTCATGTGCATCTTCTCGACAACCTCTTCCATGACGGGTATCGGACAGGGGCTTCCTGCCATGATACCGGTGCGCATGTATGAGAAGTCGGTCTTCTCGAAATCGGGGTGCTGCAGCATGGCGACGAACATCGTAGGTACGCCGTGGAAGCAGGTTATGTGCTCCTGGTTGATGCAGGCCAGGCTCGGCTTTGCGGAGAAGTACGGGATGGGACAGAGCGTGCCGCCGTGAGTCATTGTGGCGGTCATGGCGAGTACCATTCCAAAGCAGTGGAACATGGGTACCTGAATCATCATTCTGTCGGCCGTGGAGAGGTCCATTCTGTCGCCTATGCACTTGCCGTTGTTGACGATATTGTAGTGGGTGAGCATGACACCTTTCGGGAATCCGGTGGTGCCGCTCGTGTACTGCATGTTCGCTACATCGTTCTTGTCAACCGTTGCCGAAATCCTGAGCATTTCGGTCTGCGGGACTTCTTTTGACTTTTCTGTCGCCTCTTCAAATGTCAGACAGCCGGGCATCTCAAAGCCCACTGTTATGACATTTCGAAGGAACGGGAGTTCTTTGGAATGAAGTTTATCTCCCTTTTTGGTATTAAGGAGTTCAGGGCATATGTCAAGCACTGTGTCCTTATAGCTGTTGTCCTTGTTGTTCTCAATCATGATGAGGGTGTGAGTGTCCGACTGCTTGAGCAGGTACAGCAGCTCTGCCCTCTTGTATGCCGTGTTTACGGTGACGAGTACGGCACCGATTTTTGTGGCTGCCCAGAAGGAAATATACCATTCGGGGACGTTTGTCGCCCAGACGGCCACCTGCATTCCCTTCTTTACACCGAGGGCAAGAAGTGCCCTGGCAAAACGGTCGACATCATCACGGAATTCCGCGTAGGTACGTGTATAGTCGAGGGTTGTGTACTTGAAGGCAAGCTGGTCGGGGAACTCCTCAACCATGGTGTCGAGAACCTGAGGGAAAGTCTTGTCAATCAGTGCCTCTTTTTTCCAGATGAATTTACCCGTGTGGGCATTGTTATAGTAGTAGTGGGACTGGGTTTTGGTCTTGGTTTCGGTCGCGGTCATGAAGTGGTAGAAGTGGGTCAGGATTATCTCCAAATCGTCTACTCCTTCAAGGTATACCGGGTTCCACTCAAGGCAGATAAAACCATCGTAGTTAAGGGACTTCAAAGCGTTGACCATGTCCTCTATGGGCAGATTTCCTTCGCCGACGAGGGCATATTTTGCGCTCTCGGTTGCGTCTACAATGTGTACGAGTTTTATGTATGCGCCGAGGTTTTCGATGGTCTTTTCGGGTTCTTCCCCACCGTCGAAAAACGTGTCGTGCATGTTCCAGTCAGCGGCTATTGTGTCACAGGCAAATGCCTTTAAAACCTCTGAAAGTTTTGCGGTGTCCGAGAAGAGATCACGCGTAACGAGGAGGATTACGGCCTTTTCCTGCTCGGCAATCGGAATTGCTTCGCTGAGGAAGTCTATTACCGTCTGCACGGCGTCTTCCTCGTCGCTTTTTGCGTATACGCGGATGAAGCTGCAGTTTATGAGCTTGGCCTTTTTACAGCGCTCCGGAAGCGCATTGAGCATTTCTTTTTTCTTAGCTTTGTCAGCGATATTGAACTCGCTGTTTACGGCGCAGATTTCCACTCCCTCGTTGAAGAGGAAGCTTCTGATTCTGTTTGACTCGCCGTCTGCGAGAGCTGCATCGTGCAGTTCTATGCCTGAATACTTCAGGTCATTTGCCAGTCTGACAAAGCCGTCGAAGTCGTAGTCCGTCCAGTTTTTAGTGGAAAAAGCGAGTTTCAATTTTATGCCTCCTCATACACAATCTTGTTGATTGCAGCGACATATGCGCGGATTGACGCGCCGATGATATCTGTCGAAATACCGTTGCCTGAGTAGAGTTTTCCGCCCTCGGCACGGAGTTTTACGAGTGCCTGGCCCATGGATTCACGACCCTCTGTAACTGTCTGAATCTGGAAATCATCGAGTTCATAGGTGTGACCGAGGATCTGATCGATGGCTGTGAAAGCTGCATCTATCGGACCGTCACCGACACCTATTCCGGAGAGGATTTCCTTGCCTTTTCTGAGTTTTATGTTGGCTGTTGCCTGGATTATGTTACCGCTGTTTATGACATAGTTTTCTATTTCATATGTTGACGGTACGGTGAGGGCAGATGTAGCGATGATAACCTCGAGTTCCTTTGTGGAAATCGCATTTTTCTTCGCAATTACGCGCTTTGCAGCCTCGAAGACTTTCTTCTTATCCTCGTTTGAGAGTGTGTAGCCTATGGCTTTTGCGGCCTTTGCTACAGAATCAATCGTATCTTTTTCAGTGAGTGTGAACTCAGGGGTGTCGGTGGCAATTACTTTCTCACGGACACTCTGGTTCTGAGTGCTCGGAGCCCATACCATCTGGGAGACACCGCGCTGAAGTTCGGTCGTATTTATGCTGGTTTTGAGGCCGAGTTCGCTGCCGCGCTTGTCGATGACGTTTACGGCATGCTCTATGTGCTTGTTGTTTGTCTTGATCTCATTGGCGCCAGACTCGACGGCTGCGAAGCAGCTGGCGTTTGACATGTGGAGTTCATTGTCGACAAGAACAGCGAACTCGATTTTTGTGAGTTCGGGGATGTCGGCGACGAGCTTTTTGATGAAGACTCCGAATTCGCTCGGCATTGTAGTGCCGGCCGTGTCGCATACGGTTATCTTGTTTGCGCCCGCCTCCATGGCGTTGTTTATTGCTTTGACGAGAAAATCATACTCCGCTCTCGTTGCGTCGAGAGCCTCAAATTCAACGTAGTTACAGCACTTTTTGCACTCCGTTACAAGTTCGGTGATGAGTTCGAGAACCTTTGCAGGTTTCTTGTGGCAGACATACTCCATCTGCACGGTGCTTGTGGGCACACTGACTTTCAGCGTGGGTTTCTTTGCCTTTTTCAGGGCATCCCACACTGTCTTTATGTTCTCTTTTTTCATGCCGACGGGGACGTTAAGACGGCAGTCCTTAAGTGTCATGGCAAGAGTTTTAATGAGCAGTGAGTCCGTCTGAGGATTTGTCATCTCAGGCAGGTCAATGCCGGCATAGTTGAGCTTGTCCATTATCTTGGCCATCTCAACCTTCTCTTTGAATGTCAGGTTCTCGTTCTCTCTGACTGTTACGTCAGTAAAACTGATTTTTCTCATCATTTTCACTCCTTGAAAAAACAAAAATCCCGAAAACACGATTGTGTTTTCGGGACGATAATCTGTGTTACCGCGGTACCACCCAAATTCCGAGTTTTACTCGGCTCTCTTCAGGCTCTGACAAGCCCTAAGTCTATAACGGGACTTCCCGGAATTCCTTATACAACGTATGCCTTTGGGGAATTCTGCTCCGGCAGGAGACTGTTTTCGGGGCGAACACCGGCTTGCAGCAACCGCCGGCTCTCTTTGAACGCTGGTCCGAAAGCATAGTGCCTTCAACGCATTTAATATTGAATTATGTAGGTATTATAGTAGGTGAACGTTTAAATGTCAAACAGTTTCTAAAATTTTAAGGACGAAGTTCATGGTCCTCTCTGCTGAGTGCAGGTCGAGACGCTCCTTAGGCGTATGGATGTCGAAGAGATCCGGACCTATTGAAATAGCGTCGAGACCCGGTATTCTCTCGGAGAATATACCGCACTCAAGCCCGGCATGGATAATCTCTATGACGGGTTCCTTATGGTAGAGCTCCTTGAAGACCCTGACAACATCATCCCTGAAGGCGGAATCCTTGACAAATTCCCAGGCCGGATAGTGGCCGTCTGAGGTCATTTCACCGCGATATTCCCTTGCAATGCCGTCAAGACGCTCTAAGAGGCTCTCCTTGGCCTTTTTGACGCTTGAGCGGACGGAGAAGCGTGCGGTAAAGTTCTCGCTGTCCAGGGCCACTTGGCCGAGGTTGAGCGAGGTCTCCACAAGACCGGGTATATCCACGTTCATTGCCATGATGCCGTTGGGCACCGTGTTCAGGAATTCTATTATGCGTTCCGTATCCGTTGTACCCAGCATCATCGTGAGTCCGCCGCCCTTGGGCAGGTTTACGGGCTCAACGGCAATTACCATGTCCGGATCGGTGTCTATACGGTTCTCCTCGGCATATACCGCGGCAAGGGTTGCCACATCCGTCGAGACGGCCACTTCGCCCTCGTATGAGGCGAAGACCACGGCCTGCGTCTCGGACGGTATTACGTTATCGGCCTTGCCGCCCGAAATACTGAGAAGCCTTACGTTGAAATCGTTCTCCAGAAGGTAGAGCAGGAAGTCACCCATGACAATATTGGAATTTAAGCGTCCCTTGTCGATTTCAACACCGGAATGACCGCCTATGAGGCCTGTTACCGTAATACGGAAGCAGTCGTTGTCGCTGTCCGCACTGTTGGGTATATACTGGGGCCTTATCGGCAGTTTTATTTCGGCACGGGCGCCGCCGGCACAGCCGACAGTCAGCACGCCCTCGTTCTCCGAATCGATATTGAGAAGGCGGCGGCTTTCGAGCCTGCCTGTGTCCAGCGCATGCGCGCCGAACATGCCCGTCTCCTCATCGGTCGTGAACACGACCTCGAGGTCCGGGTGAGACAGGTCGTCGGCGTCGAGAATCGCAAGGCACATCGCCACGGCGATTCCGTCATCGCCTCCGAGAGTCGTACCCTCGGCAGTGAGCCAGTTTTCGTCTCTGACGAGCTTTATGGCCTCTTTTTCAAAATCGAAGTTCATA
>JAFSPP010000004.1 GCA_017451425.1 Clostridia bacterium
AGGGCGTTCTCGTAACTCCCTCCTGCCACCACAACATCCTTGTAGGTCCCTCTTCCGTCAACGTTGACGATGTCGACGACATGTCAGTCCGCGTAGGCGCTCTCCGCCAGATCTTCGCTACGGCCCAGAAGTCCGTACCGCAGGTCTCAACACGCGATATGATTACATCTTTCGCAGGCATACGCGCCCACCATGTTGACGATGACTTTATCATCACTCCCGCAAAGGATAACAATAAATTCATCAACCTCATAGGCATCGAGTCACCGGGACTCGCCTCATCCCCCGCCATCGCGGAGTATGTCGAGGAGATGGTTATAAACACAATCGGAAAGCCGGCTGAGAAGTCCGACTACAATCCCAGCTGTAAACCTCCGGTTGTATTCCGTGAACTCCCGCCCGAGAAGCAGGAAGCTCTCATCGCCGAGAATCCCGCATACGCACGCGTAATCTGCCGCTGCGAGACAATAACCGAGGGCGAGATCAGAGACGCCATCAAGGCTCCCGCAGGCGCAATTGACATCGACGGCGTAAAGCGCCGCACACGCGCCGGCATGGGTCGCTGTCAGGGCGGCTTCTGCGGATCAAAGGTACTTGAAATCCTTGCTGAAGAGCTCGGTGTACCGAAGGAGGACATCACCAAATTCGGCGGAGACTCCAAAATAATCTACGAAAGGACGAAATAAAATGAGTAAAGTTTTAAATTTTGACCTTGTCGTAGTAGGCGGCGGTCCTGCCGGTATGGCAGCCGCTCTCTCCGCCAAGGACAACGGTATTCCCGAAGAGAACATCATAATCCTCGAGCGCGCAGAGCGCCTCGGCGGTATTCTCGAGCAGTGCATTCACACCGGTTTCGGCCTCACCTATTTCGGCGAGGAGCTCTCCGGTCCCGAATATGCCCAGCGTTTCATAGACCTCGTCGAGAAGACGAAGATCACCGTAAAGACAGACACCATGGTACTGACCCTCACAAAGGACAACCAGGTAATCTGCTCCAACCGCGATGACGGTATCTACACCATCAACGCAAAGGCAATCATCCTTGCCATGGGCTGCCGCGAGCGTCCGCGCGGAGCACTCGACATCGCCGGTTCACGTCCGGCGGGCGTCATGAGTGCCGGTGCCGCCCAGAAATACGTAAACATAGACGGCTATATGCCCGGTCATAAAGTAGTCATCCTCGGTTCAGGCGACATCGGCCTTATCATGGCCCGCCGCATGACCCTCGAGGGCGCGAAGGTCGAGTGCGTATGTGAAGTAATGCCTTACTCAGGCGGTCTTCAGAGGAACATCGTTCAGTGTCTTGAAGACTTCAACATTCCCCTCTACCTCTCCTGCACCGTAATTCAGGTTCACGGCAAAGACCGCGTAACAGGCGTTACGATTGCAAACGTAGATGACAAGATGCTTCCGATTCCGGGCACGGAGCGCTACATCGAGTGCGACACACTCATGCTCTCCGTCGGACTTATTCCCGAGAACGAACTCTCACAGCAGATCGGCCTTGAGATGGACCCCGTAACCCGCGGCCCCAAGGTAAACGAGATGCGCGAGACCTCCCACAAGGGCGTATTTGCCTGCGGCAACGTTCTCCAGGTACACGACCTTGTTGACTTCGTCACACAGGAGTCCCAGATAGCCGGTAAGGGCGCCGCTCAGTTCATCAAGGGCGAACCCGAGCCCGAGTACGTATACTGCAAGGGCATCAACGGCGTACGTTACACAGTTCCCCAGCGCATCAACAAAAACAATGCCGAAGAGGTTAAAATCTACTTCCGTGTCGCAAATGTCTACAAGGACAAGCGCGTTGTTGTTACCTGCAACGGCAAGGAACTCTGGAACCGCAAGAAGATCAAACTCGCTCCCGGCGAAATGGAAAATGTCTTCATCAAACCCGAAGACCTGAAGGAAATGAATGCCGGTGACGAGATCATCGTATCAATCGAGGAGGCGTAAATCATGGCAGTAAGAGATATTATCTGTGTAGCATGTCCCCGCGGTTGTCCGATAAAGGTTACTCTCGACGACGCAGGAAACATCACAAACATTGAAGGTTTCACCTGCAAACGCGGTGAGGAATACGCCCGTGCGGAGGTCACACATCCCGAGCGCTCACTCACCTCAACAGTCAAGGTCATCGGCGGCTCGGCTTATGTCGTACCCGTCAAGTCCTCAACCGCCATCCCCAAGGAGCTGCTCTTTGACGCAATGAAAGAGGTCAACAAGGCCTCGATCAACGCTCCCGTACATATCGGCGATGTAGTCATCAAAAACCTTCTCGGTACAGGCGCAGACATTGTTGCCACCAACGAGATAGACTAAAACAGAACGAAAAACCGCTGCTTTCCGCAGCGGTTTTTTATGCTTTTCAATTGACCTGAAACACATATAATAGTATAATTAATATATATGCGCCACAATATCTTGTATTCTGATTGAAGGGAGGTGCGGTCTTGTTCAGCCAGGAAAGGCAGTCGAACCGTCTGGTCAATTTAATCGGCCTGATTCTGATCCTATTGGCGCTCGTCATAGCCTATATGGGCAAAATTGTTGACATAGCAAAGATTACCGCACCTTTCGAAAGCGCACTCTCCGGCACAGCTATCGGAGACTGGATTGACGAGGCGAAACAGCGCGAACTCGAGCGAAAACTTGAGTCATCCGACAACCCCGCACAGGAACTTGCAAATTTCATAAAGTCCCAGCCGGGGCTCTCAAAGATCCAGAGATTCTACATCAAATACCAGGGCTTCATGGAGAAGTTTGAAAACTCCATCTCAGAGATACCGAATCCTCTGGTCATAGTAATCTGTCTGTGGCTTCTTTTTGCTATCAAAGCACTGATTGTGCTTGTCCCTGCATCGTTCACCTGCCTTGTCACCGCCCTTATCTTCCCCTTCCCCGTCGCCGTAACGGTCAACATGTGCGGCTACGCGATAATGTTCCTCATAAAGTATTTCTGGGGCAAGCATGTGGGCGAAGGCAATATCTCAAAGCTCCTGAAGCACTCAGATGCGCTCTGGAGATTCATACAGGATGAGGAGAACGGAAACGGAAACGGCAATCCCCTTGTGCTCTTCATACTGAGGCTCGTACCTACGGTACCCTTAAATCCCATCAGTTCAATGTACGGCAAGATGGAATATGACCTCTGGAAGTATATGCTGCTCTCCCTGCTCGGCATCTCGCTTCGCGTTGTATCGGTTACCTCACTCGGCAGCAATGTCGGAGACCCTTTCTCATCGGCATTCGTTGTACCTCTGGTCATAATCCTCTTCGTCTCCGGCTTCAGCATGGTTATTTTCTCGCTGATAATCAGCCGCAGAGAAAAGAGAGCAAAGCTGAAAGAAGCGGCAAAAGCCGAAACAGAATAAAAATTTAACGGGTGTCCTGAGACGCCCGTTCTTTTTATCTCTTATTCGCAGAGTTTTATAAACTCATCAAAGTGCTGATCCATACTGTCAAAGAAAATCTCAATCAGTTTGCGGTCGGTGGCATCTCCCCGCTCACAGATACAGAGCGTCATCTCTCCGTTTAAAGAGGTTGCCGACATAAGCGCAAACGGCTTGTACTTGACCGCACCGGTCATAAAGCCGTCAACCGGAGTGTTGCCGCAGAGCGAGAGTTTCTCAGTGTTCAGCACACCTATGTTGCTGATTGAGAGCAAGGGATTTGAATAGCCTATCTTTATGATATTCTCAGATGCGAGGAAAGGCATTATGTTGTATGCCAGTTTCAGGAGAGGAAGTCCGTAAAGACCCATATACCTGTCGTCCTTGTTCTTCCTCGCGGAGATTTTCGCAAATTCAATACTCTCTTTGATGTCGCGTCCCCTGCCGGGTATTGAGCACGGCATATAGGCGGTGTGGTTCGTGTATCCGAGATCCGATACATCGCTTATATAGCGTCGCAGGTCAATGGCACAGGAGACGACGATCTCCTCCGACTCATCAAAATCGGTGACATCGTAGAGCGAGTGCAGGAATGTTCCGACGAGCACGTCATTGACCGTCGCATCAATCTTCTTGGCGGCGGCGTAGAGATCCGCGAAACGCTCTTTGGAAATCTTGCGCTTTACTATGAATGACTTGTCAGCAGGAGAATCCGGCGAGAACGGCAGGCCGTGCTTATCCCTGTTCGAGACGTTTTTATAGAGGCGTTTCGCCATTCTTTTCTCGGTCGAAGTGAGATCGGAATAGACCTCCTCGAACGAGCGTGAGCCCTGCCTTACAAGGCCCACCGGGCTCCTGCCTTCGCTTACGAGATTTGTATATCCCTCACAGAAGGACGCGAGAAAAGACTTCAGGTCGCCGCCGTCCATGCACATGTGATTCTCAATAATGCACAGGGTGGACCTGCCGTCCTTGTTTATGAGGGCAAACTTAATCTGTACGTTGCTCTGAGGCGGAAGGTACTGCATTATAAATGCCTCGGCAGCCACCTCGGAATCCTCGGGTTCATCAATGACCTCAAAGACATCCTCAATCGTGTAATCCTTCTCCTCCCAGTATGGGTTGCTCGCGTTAAAGACGAAGCTCGAGTGAAGAATGGGAATACGCTCAATGAAGCAGATGATGGTGTTCTTCAGGGCCTCCCTGTCTATGAGGTAATCATAGGTTAAAACGACGTGCACCATGCGGTCGTTGTAGTCCCTGAACATATAGTGCATCTTATCCCAGAGTTCGGCGCTGTGCTTATCTTTCCTTGCCATCACTTCGCCTCCTCTTCCATATCGGGAAGCTCGTATGCACGCACTTCCCTGACATGTTTTGAGACACGGTACTTCTTATTGTAAGCAATAAGGAATACACCGATTGTCAGTGCGATTGCGGCAATGATTATGAGCCAGCCTATGCGCCACGGCACGAGTCCGGCAAAGCCGACCGTCAGATAGACAAACGTGCCGCAGAGAGGCATGCTGACGATAGTGTGAACCACCGCATGCCTGTAATTCATAATCCACGGTACGACTGCATCGAAAAAGGTTATAATCGACAGGGCAATCGTCATGATGATTATGCTGTACTCCATTTTGAAGACAATCTCAAATATCAGCCATACGAAGACCGCAACAAGGGCCGTAGAGATCATCAGCACATAATGGACCGGGACGAAACGCCTGCCTCCGTAATGGAACCTGTTCGGCATCAGGAAAAGGAAGATGACGAAGAAGAGGATGCCCGCAACGGGTATGAGCCAGGAGTGCTCAAAGTCCTCATTGATATACTCATCGAGGAAGAAAATCATACCGACAATCATAAAGTAGATGACGGCCAGCAGGACCTTCGCAATCATTGCGCGGCGCTCAGCCATGTTCTTCTCATCCTTCTTGATTTTCGACAGGAACTCATTTCGGATATCCATATTCTCGCTGACAATTATGTCCTGGATGATATGATCATCCGAGAGTCCCCTCTTGCGCAGCAGGAGTTCGCGGTCACGCATGGCCGCTTTCTTTTCCAGCTTGAACTTGTTTACGGCGGGCAGGAGCGATATATCACTCTCAAACTCAGCGAGTCCCACATCTACAATTTCAGTATAGTCCTTCAAGGGAATCTTCCTTTCTCTTTGCTGCCAAAATTATATCACAGAGTTAAGGCTATTGACAAATGTCCGATTTTGTAGGAGAATTGTCTTGTTAATGAACGTGTTCACATAGTGAGGTACAATATGGACGATCTTAAAGAATACGAGGGCTTTACCGTAAAGCTTGCGCTTGTCGATGCCCTCCCCGTCATCTTCTTCTCTCTCAGCCTTATCCTCATAGCTACGGCGCTTTCCGGCTCAGGGCTCACATTCTGGGTAGTGCTGATCGGCGCCATACTCATCGCCCTTTCAGGCCTTTGCAAGGTCCTCTGGAAACTCCTTCTGGGCCTTAAGGTCGGCGATGTAAAAATCCTCAACAAAATATTTGTCCCCTTCATGGCCGGAGGCTTCATGATCACCCTGATCGGAGTACTCATCGGCACATTCACAAAGGTCATCAGATGGGGAGCCGTTATTCATGCCATGGTCTCCCTGCCCGAGATTCTCTTCTTCGTACTGGGCTTTTGCGGACTCTTTGTCATGGGCTATGTAAAGTCCACAAACAAGCGTGAGGAGTTCAACAAGGACGCGAAGAAAAACTGGATTGCCCAGTTTGTAAACGCATTTGCACAGTGCATGATCTTCCTCGGAATACTCTTCGCCACGCATGGCTGAAAACAGAAAAATCAAAGGCGCCGCAGATGCGGCGCCTTTTGTTTTATCTTACAAATGTGTAGCTTAAAGCCGCGAGCAGAAGTCCCGTGAAATAGGTTCCGCTGTTGAGCCTCAGGATTGTCTTGCTCTTTAAGTACTTGAACTTGTGGAGTGAAATGAAGTAATCGGAGATCATGAAGAGTATGAAGCCGCAGCAGATAAGGAAATTCGTCGGTGCGGGTTTCAGCAGGAACAGACCCGCTATCGAGAGTGTTCCGTGCAGCGTCACCGACATGATGTAAGCCGGAAAGGCGTAGCGGAGTTCCTTCTTTGAACTCTTGATATACCAGCCTCCGAACCAGAGATAAAGGAAGGTTCCGATAAGTGCCGCGAAAATGAGCAGGAACCACCAGTACTGCGAAAACTTCAGTCCCTGAGCGGCAAAAAATCTCAGCTCGAAGAAAAAGAGAATGAAATTTCCTATCGCAAAGGAAATTCCTCCCTTTGTGAAACTCCAGAGGAGCCATACATCGCCTATGAAGCAAAAGACCATACCTATGAAGCACCAGGTAAAAAGTCCGCCCCACAGGTGAAGTCGGAACATCTCCACAAAGGCATAGAGAATGAACATTGATGCGAGAATGATTTTGTTGACCCTTCTGCGGTTGTGATTGCCGGAAGTCTCCGAGAAGAAATAGGCAACCATGACACCGAGATATGCGAATATGAAGATGATAGTTAATACCGGCATATTTTCCCCCATTTATCTGCTAAGAATGTTTGCTGAAGAATTTAATCAGTTTATCGATGGCTCTTACGGAGTCCGCGGAATCCGGGAAAAGCACCTGATAGACGTGATTAAGAGAAGGTTTGAAGCGCTTGTCGAGCACAACCTTCGTTCCCCGTGATTTTAAAAGTCGGTATGCTTTCTTCGACTGGCTCTTTGCGACGATGTCGGCAAAGCTCGTGAAGATGATGGTCGGAGGGTATTTCCCCTTTGCCGCTCTGACCGTCTTCTCGAAGTCGATGTACTTCGCCCAGTCCTTCCTCTTATAGTTCTTTCCGAGGACATGAGGGCTGTAGAAACGGAAGCCGCCCTTCGGAATCAGATACGGACAGGGTGATACAAGTCCGACTGCCTTGATTTTGAGATCGGGCCTGTGCGAAATGCCGTAGGCCTTTCTCATATTGTCCGAGAGGCAGGCCGCGGCGACGAAGGCCGCAAGCTGTCCGCCGGCGGAGTCACCCGTGACGAAGACACGCCTCTTGTCGGCGGGATATTTCGCGAGATTGCGGCCTATAAAGTCGAGAGCGGCCATACAATCCGCAAGCTGCGCGTCGTTCCTGACCTCGGGAACGAGCCTGTAACTGATATTGAAGACACAGAAACCGCGCTGAGCCAGGTGGAGACAGTAGTTCTTGTTGAGTTCCTTGTCCCCGTAGAACCATCCGCCTCCGTGAATATCGATTATCACCGGAAGCTTTGCGCCCTTTTTCGTATCCTGCGGATAGTAGACATCGAGTTTGTGATACTCATGTCCGTCATCGATGTAAGGGATGTCGCAAATCTCCGTGAGGTCGGTCGGATAGGTCTGCTTTGAGAGCCTGTCAGCGTCCATTTTCCGGTCAAGTTCCCAGAAACTCTGAATCAGTATTTGGGGTATTACCATAAGAATTCCTCCCCGTTTTTATACGAAAAAATTTTACCATAATTTGCCTTGATATTCAATCTCTATGAGAATATACTATAAAGCATAATTCTTAAAGGAAGTGACACTATGGACGGACTTCGCCTTCCGGCAGATTATCGGTCAAAACTCTCTCTGAAAGAGACCCAGAGAGCCATCAAGCTCACAAAGGACACCTTTCAGGGTAATCTTGCGCGCGCCTTGAACCTTGACCGCGTAACCGCGCCCATCATCGTAAAGAGCGGTTGCGGCATAAACGACGACTTGAACGGCGTCGAGCGCAAGGTATCGTTTGACATGGGTACTGTCGGCGGCACGGCCGAAGTTGTCCAGTCACTCGCGAAGTGGAAGCGCATGGCCCTCCTCCGCTACGGCTATCAGCCGGGCGAAGGCATCTACACGGATATGTCGGCCATCCGCCGTGACGACCTCTGCGACAGCACCCACAGTATCTATGTTGACCAGTGGGACTGGGAGCGCGTCATCAACGCATCCAACAGGGACATCGAATTCCTCAAGGGAATCGTGCGCCTCATCGTAAATGCGCTCGCTGACACCAAGGACAAGGTAAACCTCCTTTATCCCCAGCTCTCGCATTTCATGGAGCGTGAAATCTTCTTCATCACCACTCAGGAACTCCTCGACATGTATCCGGACTTCTCCGCAAAAGAGCGCGAGGACGCGATTACAAAGGAGCACAAGACTGTCTTCCTTATGCAGATAGGCGATGTGCTCTCAACCGGAGAATAGCACGACGGACGAGCCCCGGACTATGATGACTGGGCCTTAAACGGCGACATCCTCGTCTGGAACGAGATCATCGGCTCATCATTTGAGCTCTCCTCAATGGGCATCCGCGTCGACGCGGAGTCGCTGAAGGAACAGCTTAAGAAGGCCGACGCCGAGGACAGACTTCAGTATGAGTACCATCAGGGAATCATAGACGGCACCCTTCCGCTTACAATCGGCGGCGGCATAGGCCAGTCGCGCATGTGCATGTTCATGCTCGAGAAAGCCCATATCGGTGAAGTTCAGGTCTCCGTATGGCCCGAAGAAATGATTAAAACCTGCGAAGAGCACGGCATCACCCTGCTCTGATAACTTATAAAGGACGTTTTGATTTGAGTTACGAAAACTATGAGGCCTTCGGCATAAGCCGCAAGGTCGCAGACCTCTCCGAGGAGATTTGCTCCTCTCTGTCCGACCGCTTTGCGGCCGCAGACAAGGTCGCCGAGCAATGCCAGATGAAGGTGCTCGGCGCCATGCAAAAGAATAAGGTCTCGGCCGCCTGCTTTGCCGGAACCACGGGTTACGGCCACGATGACCTCGGCCGCGACACACTTGAGAAGGTCTATGCGGACGTGTTCCACACGGACGCGGCCTTGGTGCGCGGTCAGATAACCTGCGGTACGCACGCCCTTGCCGTGGCCCTCATGGCAAATCTCCTTCCGGGCGACGAGATGCTCTGTCCCGCCGGCAAGCCCTATGACACCCTTGAAGAGGTCATAGGAATCAGGGACTGCCCCGGTTCTCTTAAAGAGTACGGTGTAACCTACAGGCAGGTTGACCTCCTCCCCGACTGCTCGTTTGACTATGACGGCATTAAAGCCGCAATAAACGAGAGAACAAAGCTCGTGGAAATCCAGCGCTCAAAAGGCTACGACATGCGTCCCACCTTCTCCGTCGCACAGATAGGAGAACTCATAAAGTTCATCAAAGGAATCAAACCCGAAATCATAGTCATGGTCGACAACTGCTACGGCGAGTTTGTCGAACTGCTTGAGCCTTCGGATGTCGGAGCGGACCTGACGGTCGGCTCCCTCATAAAGAATCCCGGTGGAGGCCTCGCCCCCATCGGCGGATACATCTGCGGACGCATGGACCTCATAGAGCGCTGCTCCTATCGCCTCACGGCGCCGGGTATCGGCAGTGACGTGGGCGCGAGCCTCATGCTCAACACCCAGCTCTACCAGGGTCTCTTCCTCGCACCGACCGTGGTCGCTGCCGCGGTCAAGGGCGCTGTCTTCGCCGCAGCGCTCTATGAGCGACTCGGCTTCACCGTAGTTCCGAAATCATCCGAGGAGCGCTACGACATCATCCAGTCAATAGAACTCGGTTCAAAGGAGCGCCTCGTCGCCTTCTGCAGAGGCATCCAGTTCTCGGCGCCCGTCGACAGCTATGTCACCCCCGTACCCTCGCCCCTTCCGGGCTACGGTGACGAGGTTATCATGGCCGCCGGCGCATTCGTACAGGGCTCCTCAATCGAGCTTTCCGCGGACGGACCCATAAGACCGCCCTACGCTGTTTTCTTCCAGGGAGGTCTCACATTCCCGCACATCAAACTCGGCATTATGAAGTCCCTCCAGGAACTGATTAATGACGGTCTTCTGGAGTTATAATCATGTGGCTTTTTTTCACACTCGCAACCACCCTGTTTTGGAGCCTTGCGGAACTCTTCTACAAAAAAGGCGCCCGTCCCGATGAGCCGTATGCCCATCTCAAGACGAGCGTAATAGTCGGCGCGGTCTTCGGACTCCACGCCTGCTTCGTTCTCCTGACACAGGATATCGGGTATAACCCCGTAAACATAATCCGCTACTTCCCCGTATCGTTCTGCTATATCCTCTCCATGACGCTTTCATACTTCGGTATGCGTTTCATTGAGGAGTCCATCTCGGACCCCATAGAGAACACCTCAGGCGCTCTCTGCGCCCTCCTCGCCGCAATCTTCCTGCACGAGCACATCTCCCTGCCCTCAGCCATAGCAATCATCGTAATCGTAATCGGTATCTTAGGTGTAGGTTTTCTGGACAACAGCGGCGACACTGACAGAAAGAAAAAACTCGGAAAGAAGCTGGCTATCGTCGCCTTCGGCATGCCTTTCTGCTATGCGGTTTTAGATGCTGTCGGAAGCTTCCTCGACATCTTCTACCTCGATGATGTCGACAGGTCTCCCCTCATAGGCATAACCGAAGACACCATCGAGAATGTTGCAAACACCTCATACGAACTCACATTCGCTTTCATAGGCCTCTGCCTCTTCATCTTCATGAAGGCAAAGGGCGTGAAGATGGACATGCCGAAACAGAAGGACAAGTCCATCGCCGCAATCTGCGAGACGGCGGGACAGTTCACCTACGTCTTCGCCATGAGTGACAACGGGGCAATAGCCGCCCCCATCATTTCATCCGTTGCGGTCTTCTCGGTAATCCTTTCACGCATATTCCTGAAAGAGAAACTCACAAAGAAACAATACTTCTTCATATTCCTCGTACTGGCAGGCATACTGACGCTGGCGGTAATCGAAGGAGATTAAAAGAAACAAAAAAGCCGACGGGTAATCCCTTCGGCATTTTCTTATACCTCATTTTCAAGTCTTTCCAGATAAAGTTCGAGATAGACCTTTATTTTGTTCATCTCGGCAATGTACTTCTCCGTATCACGCTGGAGCCACGGATCGGGCACCGGAGCGTACCTGCCGGTGGCGGCTTCCGAAAGAGTGATGAACTTCCTGCGCCACTTTGGATTTAAAATCAGGTATTTGTGAGACTTTGTCATACCTACGATGACATCAGCCTCATCAAAGAGTTTCCTGTCGGCCTTTCTGTACATAAAGCCGGGCACGTGAGCCTCGGCAGCCGACCTGTCAAAGCCCTCGCGCACGAGGGCCTCCACCGTCAGCGGGTCGATGCTCGTGCCAGGTGTCATGACGGCGGAAGAGCGCGTCACTTCAACCTTGTCGCGAAGGGACGGACTGCTCTGAACCATTTTGCGGAACATGAACTCGCAGTACGGACTGCGGCACATGTTCTGTGAACATACAAAGAGAATTTTCATAGTGTTAACCGTTAAGTGCTGCAAATGCCTTCTTGTTGTTTTTGTAAAGTGTCTTGAACACTTCAAAGTTCTTGTCGTATACGGCCTTTACATCCGGATTGGGCTCGAAGGTCTTGGCTGCCGGAATGAAATCCTTGACGGCATCAAGGCTGTCGATTGCGCCTATGCCGACACCGATTATGGCGGCGGCACCTACGGCTCCGACGTTCTGCGGATTGGCCACGGTCTCGACACGCTTGCCGAGTACGTCTGCCAGTATCTGGCAGGTTACGTCGGAGAGCGCGCCGCCGCCGACAAACCTGACGGTGTCGGAGACAGATACCTTCTTCGCCTCCTGCTCATACATCCAGCGATTCTGGAAGCATACGCCTTCGATAACGGCACGAAGCATGTCGCGCTTGCCGTTTTCGAGATTTATGTTGAAGAACATGCCCGAGGCATTCGGATCCTCAAACGGGCAGCGGTTGCCGTGCAGCCAGGGTGTGTAAAGCACGCCGTTTGAGCCCGCGGGTGTGTCCTTGATAACCTTTGAAAGATAATCGTAAAGGCTTGTGTAAGCCTCCTCGAAATTCTCGGGGCACTGGGTGACATCTCTTTTATCAAGATAGATGTCTATCTCGTCAAGAGCCAGGTGGTTCTTGACCCACTCGAGGCACTTGCCCGAGGTCTCGTGCTCGGCAAAGTAGTTGTAGCGTCCGGCCTCGGCGCCCACTATCGCGGCAATCATGGCTCCGGTATCGACTGTCTGCTTTTCGACCACGGTCGATACCCAGCCGGATGTGCCGGAATAGATGTGGGTGTCGCCCGGACGTACGGCGCCTGCGCCTACGCCGATGAGCGTGGCGTCACCGCCTCCGCCGAATACCGGCGTACCCTCGGGGAGGCCGAGCTCATCGGCCGCCTCCTTCGTGAGACCGCCTACAACTTCCGTGCAGGGAACTATCTCAGCGAGGTGTTCGGGATTTACATCGACAAGTTTGCAGACCGTCTTGCTCCATCCCTCATGGCCCTTTCTGGTGTCATAGAGGAGCTGTCCGAAGGCTGAGTCGGGAGTCATGACTATTCTGCCCGTCATCCTGGCGATTATCGATTCCTTTACATCTACAATCTTATAGAGTTTTTTGAAGTTTTCAGGCTCATGGGCCTCTATCCATTTATATTTCCATATGGGGTCCTTTACGGAACAGGATACGGCGCCTGTGTAGTAGAGATAAGGAAGAATTTTGAAGACATTCGCTCCGGCAATCTGAATGCCGTTTGCGATACCCTTCTTTATCTCCTCCTTTGCGCGCTGATCCATATATGACATGGGACGGCGGATTACCCTGCCGTCTTTGTCGAGGGCTACAAGACCCTGCATCTGTGAGCAGAAGGAAATACCCTCAATCTTCACGCCGGGGTTCTTTTCCATTATTTCCTTTGTGGTATGAGCCATGGCCTCCCACCACTCGTCGAAGTCCTGCTCGACTCCTCCGTTTTCAACTATGTAAAGACCGTATCCGTGGGATGCGGCGTCCTTTAATACTATGGTCTTGTCAATCTCAAAGAGGCAGGTCTTAAGACCGGTTGTACCTACATCGTACGCAATAACAAATTTTCCCATTTCACGTCCCCCGCTGTCAGTGTTCAAGTCGTTTTACATCGGCATGCTCAAAGGTGAATGCCGACTCTATGAATTTCAGAAGTTCCTTTACCATGCGCTCGTCATCGCCGAAGATATCATCTCCGCAGAAGAGTTTGAGCCTCTCCCTGTAGTAGTCGCAGGTATAGGAGAACTGAAGCGTCATAAGCAATGTGTCAAAGAAGAAAGCAAACATCGCCGTGTCGCAGTCCGAACGGATGTCACCGCTCTTTCGGGCGGCCTCGATGAAGTTTCTGTAAGTCGAAGCGGAGAGGCCTTCGACCTTGGCCGCGAGTTCAGCCGCGCCGTCGTTTCCGGACAGCCGCGTGATCTCATTGTAGAGTTTTACGTACTTTGAGTCGGCTCCGGATGTCGCCTGTATTGCCCGGATGAGCTTCTCGGCGCGGACAAGGAGCTTGTCGTCGGAATTCACGACTCCGTCTATTATCTCCTCCAGCGTCTTGGTCGCTTCCTCGACACAGGTAATGAAGAAGTCCTCCTTGGTTTCAAAGTACTTGTAGAGAAGTCCTACGGAGACCCCGGCCTTCTTAGCGATTACGTTGATATTGGCTTTTTCCAGGCCCAGTTCCGAGAATTCGGCAATGCCGGCTGTCAGCACGGCATCCCTGTACTCGGGCTTCGCTCTGTCAAAAGCCTCCTTGTGATACACGCGTTCTCCCATATCATTCCTCCGTGAGTAGTTGCTCACTATAACTAAATTGTAGCAACATATTTTGTAAAATTCAATAAGCAATTGCCCCTTTATTTTCGCGCGCCTGCGTAGTATAATTTTATTGTAAGAAATGTGAGCCGCTACTCACACCACTATTTCCATGCGGAGGTAAACATATGAAAACAGGATTCGCAATCACTGAGTATCCGGACGCGATAGCCATAAACAAGGAACTTGACGAGCTCATCAAAAAGCCGGTCTACTCAATCAACAGAAACGCCCTCAAGAAGTATGAGGAGGAGTATTTCGAGAAGAAATGCGCCAAGTCAAAGGCCATGATTTCGGAAGCACGTGAAGTAATCCCCGGCGGAGTACAGCACAACCTCGCTTTCAACCATCCCTTCCCCATTGTTATGACAAAGGCCGAAGGCGCCTATCTCTACGATATTGACGGCAATAAATACTATGACCTTCTCCAGGCAGGCGGTCCCACAATCCTCGGCTCAAATGACCCGGTAGTAAGAGAAGCCGTACAGGACCTCCTCAACACCTGCGGTCCCTCAACAGGTCTCTTCCACGAGTATGAGATGAAACTCGCGAAGAAGATCTCCGAGTGCGTACCTTCAGTAGAGATGTTCCGTATGCTCGGTTCAGGTACGGAGGCCTGCATGTGCGCAGAGCGTGTTGCACGTCTCGCCACAGGTCACAAGAACATCCTCAAGATGGGCGGCGCTTACCACGGCTGGTCAGACATGCTCGCATGGGACATGCGTGTTCCCGGCACAATGAACCTCCAGTCAAAGGGCGTTCCGCTCTACGCATTCCTCCACACCCAGGGCTTCTTCCCCGGTGACCTTGAGGACCTTGAGAAGAAACTCAAACTGAACGAAAAATTCGGCGGCACAGCAGGTGTATTCATCGAGCCCATAGGCCCCGAGTCCGCAACACGTCCCGTAACCAAGGAATTCGTCAAGGGCGTTGAGGCTCTCTGCCACAAGTACGGCGCTCTCCTCATCTGCGATGAGGTTGTATCCGGCTTCCGTATCGGTCTCTCCGGTGCGCAGGGTTACTACGGTATCGACCCCGACCTCACCATCTTCGGTAAGGTTATCGCGGGCGGTTATCCGGGTGCCGGCGGTATCGGCGGACATAAGGACGTAATGAAGCACCTCGGCGCAGGCCTTGACGCTTCAGGCAAGAAAATCAAGAAGGCCATGTGCGGCGGCACACTCGCTGCCACTCCCATCTCCTGCGTAGCAGGTTACACCGCTATCTGCGAGATAGAGAAGAGAAACGCATGTGAGAAGGCCGGCAAGATGGGCGATCGTCTCATCAGCGGCATTCAGGACAGCATAAAGAAGTACAATCTCCCCTTCGTAGCATTCAACGTCGGTTCTGTATGCCATCTCGACACAGTCGGTACGATGCAGTTTGCAATCGACAAGAAGAAGGCCTGGGAGATTCCGAAGATTCTCGAGCAGACAGGCATTCGCCAGGTCGAGATGCAGAACATGGGCGCCGCTTATATGGCAGAGGGCATTGTCACTCTCGCAGGCTCACGTCTCTACACTTCCGCCGCATATGACGAGAAGATGATTGACGATGTAATCGCCCGCTTTGACAGAGTTCTTTCCCAGTGCGAGCTCATACCCACCCCGTCCAAGAAATAAGAGGTGTCAGATATGGCATATGAAATAAACGAAGCCAAGGCTCTGGTCGTACAGGCAGGCAAGGAGCTCCTGGAGTCAGGCCTCATCGCCCGTACATGGGGCAATGTATCGGCCCGTATCTCCGACACTCAGTTTGTCATAACACCCAGCGGCAGAGCTTATGAGACTCTCACACCGGACGAGATAGTCGTCGTGAATATTGCCGACTGCGAATATGAGGGTGAGATTAAACCCTCATCGGAGAAAGGCGTACACGCTGACGCCTACCGCCTCCGTCCGGATGTGGATTTTGTAATCCACACACATCAGGTCAACGCCTCCGCTCTCTCCCCTACGGGCAGGGAACTTACTGACCTGCTTGACAAGGCCTCGAAGGTTCTCGGCCCCAAGGTCCCCGTTGCGGACTACGGCATGCCATCAACCGACAAACTCAGAAAGGCTGTTGCAGCAACAGTTGAGGCCAACCCTCAGTCCAAGGCGATCATAATGAAGCACCACGGTGCTCTCTGCCTCGGCGCTGACTATGATGAGGCCTTCAAGGTCGCAGAGACCCTTGAGGAGGCCTGTAACCGCGAAATAGGCAAGACCGTCTCTAAGGTAACGGGTAACAACCTCGGCGGTGCAAAGCTTAACAAGGCCTTCGAGAGCCGTTTTGCAAAGACGGACAGAAAGCCGGATGGCCTCGGTTCAAGCAGGATGCTCACCTCAAAAGCCTTCGAGCTTGTAATGGCTGACGGAAAATCCTATATCTGCGACAAGGCAACGGGCAAGGCATTTTCAGGCATTGCTCCCCGTACAGCAGAAATACATGCGGCCATCTACAGAAACTCAGATGTCAAGTTCATCGAGCAGCACACTGCCCCCGATGTCCTTGCTCTCTCAAGAGCAGGCGAGGACATGCACCCGCACCTTGATGACTTTGCTCAGATAGCGGGTACAAAGGTCCTCTGCAAGAACTGGGAGAAGACAAGTTACAGAACGGACGCACGTGAAATAGGCGAAGCCATGAAGAAGGCAAATGCTGTTCTTGTAAAGGGACACGGTGCCCTCTGCTCCGGCAATTCGCTCTTCGATGTCGAAGGCGTAAAGAAAGTACTCGAGAAAGAGTGCCGCGCAGAGATGTACTGCAAACTCACCAAGAACGAATCACCTCTCTCTCCGATTGACACGCATATTATGAGATTAATTTATAATCTCAAATATTCGAAACAAGCCAATAAGTAAAGTCATTGACAAACCTGAATAGTTTAGTATAATGAAATTACAAAGGCTATGAGGTGCAAAACTCCATAGTTCGAAACCCCCGAAGTTATCGCCTTCGGGGGTTCCTTTTTGGCCGGACCGTTCATCGCTTATGACTGTCACTATCCAGCAACTTGCAAATAATGTACGAATACACATTTGCCATTACAGTCATAACAAA
The DNA here is from genome assembly GCA_017451425.1 of Clostridia bacterium. Lineage (GTDB taxonomy): Bacteria > Bacillota > Clostridia > Oscillospirales > Acutalibacteraceae > UBA1227. The sequence continues at coordinate 17,093 of JAFSPP010000004.1, forward strand.
GGCAAAAAGGTTCTCCATAGTTCACCTCCTTTCCCATCGCTGGGTAAAGGTGCGATGACAGCCGCATTATAACAAATTGAAACATAAAAATCCCGACTTAGCTACGAACGGTAGCATTTTCAATATGAACGGTAGTCAAAGCCGACTTTTTGTGTATTATTTGGCAAAACACTTGACAAAAAAAACAACTTCTTACAGGTTGTAAGAAGTTGTTTTTTAATGCATTGCAGTACCCGGAATCGGTTTCAGTCGATCAAAAATAACGTGACCAAGAGGGCCATTGCTATTTACTGCAAAAGAACAAGATTATCATGTCTTCATACTGCTATTAAATAATGGTGCGCTTGCGGTACTTGCATACATTTTATTTCCACAAACATTATTAGTTTCAAGCATTCTATTTATGTTGCTCAAGCGCAAAACAATCATTTTATCATTCAAGGATTCCGCATATTCTTGCTTCACTGATCCTTCACACAACGCATCAACAAATCCACATACAGAAACCATTATTTTCCCGTACACTTCGTTAATTGTATTTAAAAAACCACTAGGTGTTTCATCATTCATCCTAGTTTTAGTTAAATGAGCAACACAATACTTTCACTATATAATGCTACAACTATTACAATTAATTGTCGAGGTCATTAATGGGACAAATTAAAAGCGCCATGCCGTTTGCATGGCGCTTTCTAATTAGTAGTTTAAGCCCCTCTCGTCAAAGAGGTAGAGCGACTCGAGCAGGGTCGAGAGGCCGGCCTTGATGGTTTTGGGGTCAAGGTTGTCGGCCGTGTCGAGGCGCGTGTGGTAGTAGCGCGCGGGCGTGGGGTCCATTGCTGCAAGGCAGCAGGCCTTTATGCCGCCCTGCGCAAGCGCCGCAGCGTCGGACGAG
>JAFSPP010000005.1 GCA_017451425.1 Clostridia bacterium
ACGGCACCATTCCCGCCAACTCGTCAAAACCCGGAATTGCTTGTAATTGCAGGGGTTTTCGGCGTTTTTTGTGCAACCAGCAAGCCTTTACGTTCTACTCCCACTCGATGGTTGAGACGGGTTTGTCAGAGAAGTCCCAGAGGACTCTGTTTACGCCGGGAACAGTAGCGATTATTCGGTCGCGGATGGTTGTGAGAGTCTCCCAGGAGAGCTCAACAGCCTTGGCTGTTACGGCATCCTTGGTGTTTACGGCACGGATGACAACTGCCCATCCCATATAACGTTTGCCGTCTTTAATACCTGTGGATTTCATATCCGGTACTACGCAGAAATACTGCCAGGGTGCCGGATTCATTTTGCCTATCTCCTCACGGACGATAGCGTCTGCTTCGCGGAGTGCCTCGAGGCGGTCACGCGTGATAGCGCCTACGCAGCGTACGCCGAGACCCGGGCCCGGGAAAGGCTGACGGTAGACCATGCCGTCAGGAAGACCGAGGGCCTTGCCTACGACGCGAACCTCATCCTTATAGAGGAACTTGACGGGCTCAACGAGTTCGAAGTTGAGCTCCGGCGGAAGTCCGCCGACATTGTGGTGAGCTTTTACACCGTCGGATTCAAGAATGTCGGGATAAATGGTGCCCTGTCCGAGGAAGGATACACCTTCGATTTTCTTTGCCTCTTCGGCAAATACATCGATAAACTCCTTGCCGATGATCTTTCTCTTTGTCTCGGGATCGTCAACACCGGCAAGTTTGTCGAGGAATCTGTCAACTGCATCAACATAGACGAGGTTGGCGTCCATCTGGTTTCTGAAGACCTCTATTACCTGCTCGGGCTCTCCTTTTCTGAGGAGTCCGTGGTTTACATGTACGCATGTAAGCTGCTTACCTATCGCTTTGATAAGGAGAGCTGCGCATACGGAGGAATCAACTCCGCCGGAGAGAGCAAGAAGAACCTTGCCGTCGCCTACCTGCGCTTTGATGAGTTCAATCTGCTCATCAATGAAAGCATTTGCCTGTGCCTCTGTCTCAATGCGGGCGAGGCTTTCGGGTCTTACATTTGAAGTCATATCCATCATTCTGCAGTCCCCCTTTAATTTGTATAGTTGTCAAAGTAGCCCTGAACAAGAACTACGGGTGTGCCCTTGTCGCCCGAACCTGATGTCAGGTCGCAGAGTGAACCGATAAGGTCGGTGAGCTGGCGTGGAGTCGTACCTTCGGAAGCCATATTGCCTACGAGGTTTGCTTCCTTTGACTTTATGGATTCGGAAATAGCTTTCTTGAGTTCCTCACCGCTGAGGTCTTTGAAGTCATTGTCCGCGAGATACTTGAGTTTGAGTTCATTCGGAGTACCGATAAGGCCGTCTGTGAAAGCAGGTGATACAACCGGGTCGGCAAGTTCCCAGATTTTACCCTGAGGATCCTTGAAAGCGCCGTCACCGTAAACCATAACTTCAACATGCTTTCCGGTCGCCTTGAGAATTCTGTCCTGAATGTCGAGAACGAGGTCCTTGCACTCACGGGGGAAGAGTTTAATCTGATCCTCGGTGGATTTGTTTGAACCGAGAAGGCCGTATTTTTCATTGCAGCCGCTGCCGTTTACGGGAGCATTCATTATGTCATCAAGGCTGCATACTGCCTTGGCACCTGCATCAATAAGGATGCGCTTTGTGCGCTTTCTTGTGTGGATGTCACAGTTTATGACTTTATCTGCGTACTGAAGAATTGTCTTCGGCTGGTTGGCAAAGATAACCTCTACCTCAGCACCTTCTTCCTTAATGAGGTCGGAGTAGTAAGCAACATAGTCAACACCGGTAAACTCATGCTTGTTCTCACCGAAGAGTTCTCTGTACTTTTCAAGTGAAAGGACATCTGAATAAGGGTTGATGCCTGCCGCATCAATCTTGTCGAGAGACACGAGGCTGTTACCTACTTCATCCGAAGGATATGAAAGCATAAGGACTATCTTTTTGCATCCTCTTGCAATACCGCGAAGGCAGATGGCGAAACGGTTTCTTGAGAGAATCGGGAAGATTACGCCGACTGTCTCTCCGCCGAGCTTTGCCTTGACGTCAGCGGCAATGTCGTCAACCGTGCAATAGTTGCCCTGTGCACGCGCAACGATGGATTCCGTAACGGAGATGACATCGCGGTCACGAAGCTCAAAGCCCTCTATTTCGGCAGCTTCAAGTACACCTGTTGAAACGATTTCGGCAAGGTTATCACCCTGGCGGATGATGGGCATGCGGATACCGCGTGAAACCGTACCGACTCTTCTTTCTTTCTGATCCATAAAGCAGACTCCTTAATATAAATTTGCGATTTCATTATACTACACTTGTCTTTTTTGCATCAATTGACGCAGTTAAAGAATTTGTATTATATCGTTATATTTCTTTTGTGAAAATATTCCAAATTGTTATGACAAATTTATTTTGTCTCCTGAAGTTTCTTGATTTCATCACGGTAATGCGCGGCAAGTTCAAAGTCCAGGACACGCGCAGCTGCGTGCATTGCGCGTGTCAGCTCACTAATTGCCGCCGCGCGTTCAGCCTTGGTCATGCGCTTACCCGTCTTGGACTTCTCGGTATCAACTTTCGACGTGATTTCGATGATGTCGCGGACATCCTTGATGATCGTCTTGGGTGTTATGCCGTGTTCCTTATTATATTTCTCCTGAATATCACGGCGCCTGTACGTCTCCGTAATGGCGCGTTCCATTGACGGAGTCACCGAATCAGCATACATGATAACTTCGCCCTGTGCATTACGCGCGGCGCGTCCTACAGTCTGGACGAGCGAGGTCTCGGAACGCAGGAATCCCTCCTTGTCGGCATCCAGTATGGCGACAAGCGAGACTTCGGGAATATCAAGACCTTCACGGAGAAGGTTTATGCCGACGAGTACATCAAACTCACCGAGACGGAGGTCACGGATAATCTGCATACGCTCTATTGTGTCGACATCGTGGTGCATGTACCTGACCTTTATGCCGAAGTTTTCAAAGTATGCGGTGAGGTCCTCCGCCATCTTCTTCGTGAGAGTCGTAACGAGTACCCTCTCTCCTCTTTCGGACCTCATGTTTATCTGGGAGACAAGGTCGTCTATCTGGCCCTCAACCGGCTTTACGGTTATCATCGGGTCAAGAAGGCCGGTAGGTCTTATCAGCTGTTCGACAATCTGAGCGGACTTCTCGCGTTCAAAATCACCCGGTGTGGCCGAAACGAAGATTGCCTGGTTTATGTGCGAGTAGAACTCATCAAAGTTGAGCGGTCTGTTATCAAAGGCGCTGGGAAGACGGAATCCGAACTCAACGAGATTCTCCTTCCTGGCGCGGTCGCCGGCATACATGCCGCGGACCTGCGGCAGAGTGACATGCGACTCATCGACGAAGAGAAGAAAATCATCCGGGAAGAAGTCGAGAAGCGTATACGGAGTCGAACCCGGCGCACGTCGCGCCAAAACCCTCGAATAGTTCTCTATACCGCTGCAGATGCCCGTTTCACGGAGCATCTCCATATCGTACTCGGTCCGCTGCTTTATACGCTGAGCCTCTATGAGTTTGCCCTCTTTTTCAAAGAACTCCACTCTCTCCCGGCATTCCTCGAGAATATCGGCAATGGCTTCATCACGCGTCGCGCCGTCTATGACATAGTGCGACGCGGGATAAACGGTCGCGTGCTGGAGAGTATTTACGACCTCTCCCGTCAGGGGCTTGAACTCGCAGATACGCTCGATTTCGTCTCCGAAATACTCTACGCGTATGGCGAGCTCCGAATAGCCTGACGGGAAGATCTCGACAGTGTCTCCGCGTACGCGGAACTTGTCGCGGATGAAGTTTATGTCGTTTCTCTCGTACTGAATGTCAACGAGTCTTCTGATGAGTTCGTCGCGCGGTTTTTCCATTCCGGGACGAAGCGAGATAATCATGTTCTTGTAAACCTCAGGATCTCCTATCGAGTATATACAGGAGACTGAGGCGACGACAATTACATCGCGTCGTTCAGACAGCGCAAATGTTGCGGAGTGGCGCAGACGGTCTATCTCGTCATTTATGGAAGAGTCCTTTTCGATGTAGGTATCGGTCGTAGGCACATAGGCTTCCGGCTGATAGTAGTCATAGTAGGACACGAAATATTCCACCGCATTGTCCGGGAACATCTCGCGGAACTCAGAACAGAGCTGTGCAGCCAGTGTCTTATTGTGAGCCAGGACGAGCGTCGGTCTGTTCACCCTCTCTATGACATTTGCCATTGTGAAGGTCTTACCGGAGCCCGTAACACCGAGCAGGGATTGCTCTTTAAAGCCCTTGCCGAGTCCCTCGACAAGAGCGTCAATTGCCTGCGGCTGATCGCCGGTTGGCTTGAATTTACTTTTGAGTACAAACTTATCCATACAAAAACTATAACATAATTCTGTGCTAAAAGACAGTTGTATTATAATTGGTTTATTTGATAAAATAAAAGTGCATTTCAATCGGAAATAATCCAAAGGAGAAAACAATGGCAAACAAAGAATTTGAGATACGCAAAAAGCGCATGACAGATGTCGCTGCAGGCCGTATCCCCGACAGAGTTCCTGTTTGCGCGCTCATGGAGACCTACGCCTTCGCATATGCGAACGCCACGGTTGCAGATGCTCAGAAGAGCATAATAAAACACGTAAAGTCGTACAACAAAATCTATGAGGATATTTACTACGACTGTGCTTTTATGCCCTCCATGTCACACGCTCTGAAGCTCTCTCAGGGGCTTGGTTCAGATGTATTCTTCGTATCAGATGACGGTGTCACGGTTCAGCACAAGGAGTTCTGTCCCATGACCGAGGATGACTACGAAGACCTTATCAAAGATCCTGTTATGTGGATCATGGATGTCTTCATACCCAGGAAGTACCCCGGTTTTGACCAGACCAACGAAAAGCAGAAAAAGGCCTTTCTCGGTTCGCTCAAACCCTTCCTGGAGTTTGCCCTCACCACCATGGCGGGCAACATCTATGTCAACAAGGTGCTGAAACTTCCCGTTGTAGTCGGCGGCTCAGCGGAGATGCCCGCAGACATGCTCTTCGACTATCTCCGCGGTTTCAAACCGACAATAACCGACATAAGAAGAAGGCCCGACGAATTTGAAAGAGCCGTAAATGCGCTTCTTGACTACTGTATTGATCTTATGCGCATGACATATATGATGATGGGCGGCACTTCCGCCGGAATGCCCATGATGGCAGGCAACCTGATAAACGGCATCATCAGAAGGAAGGATTTCAGGTTTAAAGAGTTCCCCTGGATGTTCAACCCCTGTCACATCCCTCCTTTCCTCAATCCCGACCAGTTTAAGCGCTTCTACTGGCCGACATACAAGGCAATGGTCGAGTATCTCCACTCACACGGAGGTCACATGATGACCTTCTGCGAGGGTGACTGGGGCCCGAACATAGAGCTCCTTTCCGACCTTCCCGACAACTCGGTAACCTTCATCTGTCCCACCGAACGGATAGTCGAAATAAAGAAAATCGCAAAGAACAACTCGGTAATGGGCGGCATGCCGCAGGCAATGCTCAAGGACTCCTCCCTCGGCGATTGCCTCGACCAGGCCAAACGCATTGTCGATGAGTGTGCGCCGGGAGGCGGATTCGTATTCTCGACCGACAAAGTGCTCATAGCCCCGACCGATGCGCAGGCGGAAAACCTTGCCGCAGTCAATGAGTTTGTTCACTCATACGGAATATATTAACGGAGAAAATGCCATGACTGATTTCAAGAAAAACAAACAGCTCTATCAGGAGCGTGTGAAGCGCATGACAGACGCGGCTGACAATAAGGTCCCGGACAGAATCCCCGTCTGTTCTTTCATTGAAAGCTATGCTCTCTCATACGCGGGCACTACCATAAACGATGTACAGGGTCATATTTTAAAGCACGTCAAAGCATACGGTGACATCTACAAGGACATCTACTTTGACTGCGCCTATGTACCCTATCTAACCCACTCAATCAAGATGGGTCAGACTCTCGGCTCCGAGGTTTTCTTTGCCTCCGATGACGGTGTAACCCTTCAGCACAAAGAGGACTGTCCGATGGTTCCGGAGGACTATAAAAAAATTGCCGAAGACCCTATCCTCTGGATTCTCGACGAATTCATCCCGAGAAAGTTCCCGAAATACGACGGCACGAACGACGAGCAGCTGAAGTCTTTCTTCAGTTCCCTCCCGCCCTTCCTTGAGTTCGCGGGAACACTTGTTGCCGGCAATTTCTACTTTGAGAAATTCCTCGGCATGCCGGTAGCGGTAGGCGGCTCTGCAGAGATGCCCCTCGACTTCTTCTTTGACTTCCTTCGCGGATTCAAAGGCACGGTCATGGATGTCAGACGCCACAAGGACGACCTTATCCTCGCAAAGAACGCCATAGCCGAATACAGCTATGACCTCATAAAGATGACGCACCTCATGATGACAATGCCGCCTCACATAAAGGACCTTCCCTGGCTCCTTGACTACGGTGTAAACGGCGTTGTAAAAGGCGGAAATCCTAAGCTTAAACCCTTCCCCTGGATTCTTAATCCCTGCCATATGCCGCCCTTCCTTTCAGACAGCCAGTTCGAGGAACTCTACCTCGATGACTTCGTCGCCATAGCGGATCACATCCAGAAATGCGGCGGCCACATGTTCACTGTTCTCGAAGGACAGTGGGGCGAGCAGAAACTCAAGTGGCTCAACGAGCGGGTACCCGAGCACTCAGTAACATTCGTTGTTGAAAACGATGACATATTCGAAGCAAAGAAGATCTTCGGCACACGCCACTCTATCATGGGCGGCATGCCTCTCGCAATGCTCAGAGAGTCTTCAAAGTCCGAGTGTGTCGATTACGCAAAACGCCTTGTAGATGAGCTCGGTCCTGACGGCGGCTATGTTTTCGCCACCGACAAAGTGCTTCTTGCCCCCGGCGATGTAGACATCCGCAACTATGCGGCAGTCAACGAATTCGTACATGTTTACGGCCAGTACAAGTAAAGGAGAATACTTATGGAAAAGACATTACCTGAATATCAGTATGATAAAAATGAGAAGACACTCTCCCAGACCATGATAGGCTTCGTCCGCGGAATCCTCGAGAAGATCTGCCCTCTTCTTAAATTCGGCCCCTTCCCGAAACTCCTCGACCGCCTCTTCGCCAGCCAGTTTGCACGCTCATTCCTCGGCTCATA
>JAFSPP010000047.1 GCA_017451425.1 Clostridia bacterium
GCTCGTCGAGATGGACGGTTTCGGAAAAAACGCGGGCGTTATTATCATGGCCGCGACGAACAGACCGGACATCCTTGACCCGGCGCTCCTTCGTCCGGGACGTTTTGACCGTCAGGTCACCGTAAACTATCCGGACGTCTCAGCCCGTGAGGCTATCCTCAAGGTTCACGCGAGGAACAAGCCTATCGGACCGGACGTACATCTTGACCAGATAGCACGCGCAACTGCGGGCTTTACGGGCGCTGACCTCGAGAACCTTCTCAATGAGGCGGCCCTCCTTGCGGCCCGACGCAAGAAGCGCGCGCTCACAATGACCGAAATAGAAGAGGCAACCATAAAGGTCGTCGTAGGTACCGAGAAGAAATCGAAAAAGGTCAGCGACGAAGAGAAGAAACTCACGGCCTATCACGAGGCCGGCCATGCGGTTACCAACTACTATCTCGATACGCTTGACCCCGTTCATCAGGTCTCGATTATTCCGCGCGGCATGGCCGGCGGCTACACGATGTCGCTTCCCAAGGATGACAAGTCATACGTCTCAAAGAAGCATATGCTTGACGAGCTTGTCACATTGCTCGGCGGCCGTGTCTCCGAGGCTATAATCCTGGGCGATATTTCTACGGGCGCGTCCAATGATATTGAACGCGCGACGAAGATCGCCCGCAATATGATCGTCAAATACGGCATGAGCGACAAGCTCGGCCCCATCTCATACGGCTCAGGCAATGAGGAAGTATTCATCGGTCGTGACTACGGTCACATAAAGAACTACTCCGAGGAGACGGCAGCCGCCATCGACAAGGAGATAGAGACCCTCATTACGCAGGCGTACGAGCGCGCAGCTGAAATACTCAGACTGCATATTGATAAACTTCATCTTCTCGCCAGATACCTCATGGAATACGAGAAGATAGACGGCCCGAAGTTCTACGAACTCATGGGCGATCCCGACTTCCTTGAAAAACTGAAGAAGGAGAGGGAGGCGGAAAAGGCAGCAAAGGCTGAAGAGAAGGCAGAGGAGAAGCCCGAAGAGGTTGCTCCGGTGCCGGTGCCTCCTGCAGAGCCTGCTCCCGAACCGTTACCGGTTACAGAAGCCGCTCCTGTTGAGGAAATTGCCCCTGTTGAGCCTGTGGCTGTTGAGGAGGAAGTTCCCGTTGAGGAAGTTGCTCCGATTGAGCCGCCGGCGGTTGAAGAGGCCGCTCCCGAGGAAGAGGAGATTGAGCCTGAAATCGTACCTGCCGTTGTTCCGTTCGCGGCCGCTGCAATGCTGCCTGAGACAGAGGAACTTCCCGAGGAAACACCTGAGAACAACGAGCCTCTCTTCAATGACTTCGTCGATGACGATACTCCGTCAGATCCCGATGTTATGGGCATCAAGTCCACAACTGACTCTTTTGAGGAGTTCGCCGAGAAGTTTGAAGTCGAGGAAGGCGTAGAGGTTGAACTCTCCGAGGCGGAACTCGAGTTCAAGCGCCAGTTTGAGAAGGGCCTTGAGTTCGGTGAGATGCCTTTTGAACATCCGGTGGCGGATCTCGAGACAATAGTCGAAGACGCTTCGTCAGAACCGATTATCAGCGCTGATGACTCAGAGGAGGAGACTCTTCCGGTCATTGAAACTCACAATGACGAGGAGGCAAACCTCGTAAATGAGTATGCGTTTGCCGAAGTCGATGAAGAAATGGCTTCGGACGTTGAGACCTATCTCAAGTATCTGAACGTCGAGGATGAGGAGGAGCAGCCTTCCGTCGAGCCTGAAAAGGCAGAGGAACCCGCTGAGCCCGAAAAGGCTGAAGAGCCCGCCGAACCTGAGAAGGCTGAGGAGCCCGCAGCTGAGGCTCCCGAAAAGCCGAAGGTAAAGGCTAAGGTCAAGGCCAAGGGTAAGAAGTCAAAGGGCAAGCATCCCGTAAAAATCACTCCCGTAGCGGAGGAGAAACCCGAGGAGCATCACATTGAAGATGACATTCCCGAGGGTCATTACGACTTCTATGAGGGCGACGACGCTCCTCACGGAACCTTCACCGAAAACGATGAAATATATGAACTCTATGAGCTGCTGAAAACAGCGCGCGACATGGAGGACCCGGACGACGAAAATCCGTTTAAACACAAGGATTAAAGGGTAAAAGGGGCGGCTTCGGCCGCCCCTTTATTTTGTGCTGTTTCCTTGACTTTACTACTATATATGGTGTAAAATGAATAGACTATATTTTTATTAATGTGAGGAATTTATGACAGCAAAGAAAGCGGATTACGGCAATACCGACATCAGTCAGCTCAAAGGTGCCGACCGTGTGCGTAAGCGCCCGGCCGTCATCTTCGGTTCTGACGGTCTCGATGGCTGTGAACACTCCTTTTTTGAAATACTCTCAAACTCCATCGACGAGGCCCGTGAGGGACACGGCGACAAGATAGTCGTCACCCGTTATCTCGACAAGTCAATCTCCGTCGAGGACCACGGCCGCGGCATACCGATGGACTACAACGAAAAAGAGAAGGATTACAACTGGCGTCTCGTCTTCTGTGAGATGTACGCCGGCGGTAAGTACAATACGAACGCCATAGACTCGAGTTACGGCTTCTCGCTGGGCCTCAACGGTCTCGGCCTCTGCGCAACGCAGTACGCCTCCGAGTATATGGATGCTGAAGTGCGCCGTGACGGCTTTAAATACACGATGCACTTCAGGAAGGGCAACCCGAAGGGTGAACTTGAGAAGGAGCCTTATGCCAAGAAGAATGACACGGGCTCACTCATCACCTGGAAGCCCGACCTCGATGTCTTTACTGACATAGATATTCCTCTTGAATATTTCCAGGACGCAATAAAGCGCCAGGCTATCGTAAACTCAGGCGTGACATTCATACTTCGTGACCAGGTCACGGCAGCCTCGTTTGAGAAGTACGAGTACCTTTACGAGAAGGGCATAGTTGACTATATATCCGAGATTGCCGGCGATGAGACGCTCACGCAGACCCAGTACTGGGAGTGCGAGAGGCGCGGCCGCGACCGCGAGGACAAGGATGAGTATAAAGTCAAAATTTCAGCGGCTGTCGCGTTCTCAAATAAGCATCAGCTGACTGAGTACTATCACAACTCATCCTGGCTCGAGCACGGCGGCGCGCCCGACAAGGCCGTCCGCACTGCCTTTGTCAATCAGATAGATGCCTATCTGAAGAACAACGGCATGTACAAGAAGGCGGACGGCAAGATAACCTTCCAGGATGTTGCCGACTGTCTGATGATTGTCATCTCGTCTTTCTCGACCGTTACATCTTACGAGAACCAGACAAAGAAGTCGATTACCAACAAGTTCATACAGGAGGCCATGACCGACTTCTTCAAGCATCAGCTTGAGGTCTACTTCATCGAGAACAAACTGGATGCGGACAAAATCTGCAACCAGGTGCTCATAAACATGCGCTCGCGCGTTCACGCCGAGGCGACCCGTGTCAATATGAAGAAGACACTCACGGCGAATATGGATATGTCCAACCGCGTGCAGAAGTTTGTCGACTGCCGCACGAAGGACGTGGACCGCCGTGAAGTGTTCATCGTTGAGGGCGACTCGGCTCTCGGTGCCTGCAAGCAGGCCCGCGACTCCGAGTTCCAGGCGGTCATACCCGTCAGAGGTAAGATACTCAACTGTATGAAGGTCGACTACAACCGTATCTTCAAGAGTGAGATTATCACCGACCTCATCAAGGTCCTCGGATGCGGCGTTGAAGTCGCGACAAAGGCCAAGGACGTCAACCTCTTCAACCTCGACAACCTCCGCTGGAGCAAGGTCATAATCTGCACCGATGCGGATGTCGACGGCTACCAGATAAGGACGCTCATACTCGCGATGATCTACCGTCTGATGCCCACGCTCATCAAGGAGGGCAAGGTCTACATCGCCGAGTCACCGCTCTACGAAATAACCTGCAAGGATGACGTCTGGTTCGCCTATACCGAGCAGGAAAAGGTTCAGGCTCTCGCCGAGATAGGCGATAAGAAATACACAATTCAGCGCTCGAAAGGTCTCGGTGAAAACGATGCCGACATGATGTGGCTCACCACCATGAACCCGAAGACGCGCAGACTCGTTCAGATCACGGAGTCAGACGTGGAACGCACCCTGTCGACATTTGAGGTTCTCCTCGGAGACGACCTCCAGGGCAGAAAAGACAAGATAGCTGACGAGGGCTACAAGTATCTCGACATGCTCGATCTTTCATAAGGAGGGGAGACTGTGGCACCGAGAAAACCGAAGACCAAGGCACCGGCACACGAGGAAGAAAACCCGAACGCTCACATACTCGGGGCGGGCGATATTGTCTCCCAGCAGATAGTCGATACTCTCGAGACGAACTATATGCCCTATGCGATGAGCGTTATCATGTCGCGCGCCCTGCCTGAGATTGACGGTTTCAAACCGTCTCACAGAAAGCTCCTTTACACCATGTACAAGATGGGCCTTCTGACAGGACCGCGTATAAAGTCGGCGAATATCGTAGGCCGTACGATGCAGCTCAACCCCCACGGCGATGCAGCCATCTATGAGACGATGGTCCGCCTTGCTCGCGGAAATGAGTCACTGCTTCATCCCTTCGTTGACTCAAAGGGTAACTTCGGTAAGGCCTATTCCTCAGGCATGGCTTACGCCGCCTCGCGTTACACCGAGGCGCGCCTTGAGAAAATCGCGAACGAACTCTTTGCCGACATCGACAAGGACACCGTTGACTTCGTAGACAACTACGACTCGACAATGAAGGAGCCGACACTTCTGCCGGTAACCTTCCCGACCGTACTCGTAAACAACAACCAGGGCATTGCCGTCGGCATGGCCTGTAATATCTGTTCTTTCAATCTCCGTGAGATATGCGAGGCGACTGCCGAGCTCATAAAGGACAGCGACTATGATGTAAGCCAGATAATCAAGGCGCCGGACTTCCCCGGCGGCGGCAGGATTATCTATGACGCGGCCGTCATGGACTCCGTCATAAAGACGGGCCGCGGCAGCATAAAGGTCCGTTCCAAGTGGAACTACGACAAGGCAAACAACTGCATTGAAGTATACGAAATACCCTATACCACGACCTCTGAGGCCATAATCAACGAGATCATCGATAAGGCCAAGACCAATTTCAAGGAGATCTCAGATGTACGTGATGAGACCGACAAGCAGGGTCTCAAAATCACCATCGACTTAAAGCGCGGAACCGATCCGGAGAAGCTCATGAAGAAGCTCTACCGCTACACTCCGCTCGAGAGCTCCTTCTCGTGTAACTTCAACGTGCTCATAGGCGGCGCCCCGCAGGTGCTCGGCGTCACCGATATCCTGAAGGAGTGGATTGCCTTCCGCACAGAGTGCGTGAGGCGCCGCGTCTACTTCGACCTCGACCGCGCGAAGAAGAAACTACACCTTCTGGAAGGTCTCCAGAAGATACTCCTCGACATCGACAAGGCAATCAAGATTGTCCGCGAGACAGAGGAGGAGGCTGAGGTCGTACCGAACCTCATGATAGGCTTCGGTATCGACGAGATTCAGGCCGAGTTTGTCGCCGAGATAAAACTCCGCCATTTAAACCGTGAATACGTTTTAAAACGCCTTGCGGACGTCGACAAACTCAAGGAAGCCATTGCCGACATGGAGGACACTCTCTCCAGCAAGACGAAGATAAAGAAGATAATCATAAAGGAAATCAAAGAGGTTGCCGAGAAATACGGACAGCCCAGAAAGTCCGAGATTATCTATGCGACTGACATTGAAGAGGAAGAGGAGATAGAACTCGAGCAGGTCGACGACTATGTCTGCACGCTCTTCTTCTCAGAGGCGGGCTATTTCAAGAAGATAACTCCGCTTTCACTGCGCATGAGCGGTGAGCAGAAACTCAAAGAGGGCGACCGCATGTCTCAGATTGTCGAGACTTCAAACGCCAAGGAACTGCTCTTCTTCACCGATAAATGTCAGGTATACAAGGCGAGGGTTGCCGACTTTGCAGACTCCAAGGCCTCGCTCCTCGGTGATTTCGTTCCGACAGTACTCGAATTCGACGAGGGTGAGAAACCCATGTATATGGCCGTCACAGACGATTTTAAGGGATATATGCTCTTCTTCTTCGAAAACGGCAAGGTGGCAAAGGTCGATATGGGCGCATATGCCACCAAGACGAACCGTAAGAAGCTCATAAAGGCCTATGGCGCTAAATCGCCGCTCGTCTCCGCCATGTACATTAAAGAGGACCTGGAACTCGTCCTGACGGCGAGCTCCGGCAGAATGCTTCTCGTGAACACGGCTGTCATAACACCCAAGACAACGAAGGACACCATAGGCATCGGTGTTCTGACGCTGAAAAAAGGTCAGCGTCTTTCGGGCGTCAGGCCCTACACCGAGGGCGAATTTGCGAAGCCTCACCGCTATCGCACCAAGAATCTTCCGGCCCTCGGCTCACTGCCCTCCGCAGACGATTCGGCAGGGGACCAGCTGAGCCTGTAAACCGCCTAAAATCCTTCTTGCATTATAATAACTAATGTGTTAAAATACTTTGGCTACTTAGACAAGACCCTTTCAGGAGGTTTACATATGACAGGTTTACAAATAGCATTATCTGTTATTCTCATTATCATTTCAGTGCTTCTCATAATTGTCGTACTGCTTCAGAAAAACAGACAGGCTGACGCATCAGCAATCAACGGTTCAACATCCAACTCCTTCTTTGATAAGACACAGGGACGCGGCAAGGACTCTGCGCTTGAAAAGCTCACCGTTATCCTCGGTGTGGCTCTTCTCGTAGTTGTCATAGTAACAATCGCCGTAACGCTCTTCGTATAAGGGGTTACGATCCATTAGCTCAGTTGGCAGAGCACTTGACTTTTAATCAAGGTGTCCGGGGTTCGAATCCCCGATGGATCACCATATAAAGCGGGCTTCACTGAAGCCCGCTTATTTTTATTGTACGAATCGGATATTTATGGTACACTAAATTCGTATTTATTAAACCGGGAGGTTATAAAATGAAGAAGATTATCGCAATTTTGCTCACAACAGTACTCATTCTTACGGTTTTCGCCGGCTGCTCCTCGACAACTCCGAGTTCAGCAGGCAAAAACACTGACTCAGGCAAGAGCGGTACGGACATAGATAACGGTCCGAAGCTCTCCAAGGATCAGAAAGCCATCCTCGCAGACCTTGAAAAAGAGTTCAGCGTTGACGGCTATGAGAAAGAAATTGCAGATGAGCTTAAGGCTGATGAAGAGACAACCCAGATAGTTGATTCTCTCGGCATTACGGTTGACGACTATGTCGGCGGTATCGTAAAGCACTATGGCTGGACATTCGGTGATATCACCGTTGACGGCGATGCAGCTGTTGCCGCAATCACAATGACATATCCTGACTTCGACAAGATGGGCGAAGTTCTTGACGCAAAGGCCGATGAGTGGCTCGAGGCTCAGGGCGGTGTTGACAAAGTTACAGAGGAGCAGTTCTATCAGGCATACGGCAAGATCGTAATGGATATCCTCAATTCCGAAGATTTCCCCGTACTCACTGCTGACTTCAATGTTGACTACATTAAGGACGGTAAGGACTGGGTTATCAAGGACAGAGACGCTGTTACTGACACCATGAACGAGGCTCAGGGCGCCGCATAAGCAAAACAAAAGATTATGTGGGAAGTAAACAGCATTCTGTCAGTGTCAGGGTTCCTGATTCATTTATTGGTTGCTTCGGCTCTGGGATATGCCATAGGTTTTGAGAGGCAGTGGACCAAGCATCAGGCGGGAACGGTAACATCGATGATGGTTGTTGTCGGTTCGTTCGCTTTTACTGCCTTTGCCTTTTTGTTGGCTGATGCAGGTAACGCGGACCTTACGCGTATACCGGGTCAGATAGTAACAGGTATAGGTTTCCTGGGAGCAGGCGTAATTTTAAAAGAGGGAGGCACCGTACGGGGCCTTACGACGGCCGCGACCATATGGGCGGCTGCCGCAGTAGGTATACTCGCGTGTCTCGATAATATGCTCTTTGCTGTGGCAGTAGCCGGGGCACTTGTGCTGCTGCACCTGTTCTTTCACCCTCTGTCGGTATGGATTGACAAAAACAGAAGGCATGCGAAGACCAGATATGACCATGACGACGATGACACGGACGAATAATCATACTCTTAAGGGACCGCGAAAGCGGTCCCTTTTTTTAATGTTTTTGTAATAAATACGATACTAATCCGTACTTATTTGGTGTATAATTGAAGTTGCAATAATTAAAGGAGGAGCGGCTTATGATAAGACTTGATAATGTCTCCAAGTTTTACTATAGCAAAGGCGTTATCGCGGCGGGATTTTCAAAAGTCAGCCTGAATTTTGATATCGGAGAATTCGTAGCCATTACCGGCGAGTCCGGTAGTGGTAAATCTACGCTCTTAAACGTTATCTCCGGCCTCGACACATATGAAGAGGGCGAGATGTACGTAAATGGTGAAGAGACTTCACACTACACCGAGAAAGACTTTGAGGATTACCGCAGAAAATACATCGGTAATATCTTCCAGACATTCAACCTGGTAAACAGCTACACCGTTTACCAGAACATCGAGCTCGTTATGCTCTTGAACGGCTCAAAGCGCAGCGAGATAAAGCCGCGCGTAAACGCGCTTATCGAGCAGGTAGGCCTCACTGAGTATAAGAATACGAAGGCTTCAAAGCTCTCCGGCGGCCAGAAACAGCGCGTCGCGATTGCCCGCGCGCTCGCCAAGGACACGCCGATTATCATCGCCGATGAGCCCACCGGCAATCTCGACACGGAGTCGGCCGCCGGCATAATCGAGCTTCTCGCGTCAATTGCGAAGGACAAACTCGTCATCGTTGTAACCCACAACTTCGATCAGGTGGCACCCTATGTTACCAGAAAGATCAAGATGCATGACGGCAAGGTGCTCGAAGATGTCCGCATGAATGGTGCTGCGGAGCCGCAGGAGCCCGAACGTTATGATGATCTTGCGATTTCCTACAAGAATATCAGACCGCTCTCGGAACTGCGTCTCGGTATCAGGAATGCATTTAACATTCCCGTAAAATTCCTGCTTACGACATTTGTATTCCTCTTTATCGTAGTTGCGCTCGTCATACAGCTGTCATCTTCACGAAATGTCTACAGCCCGATAAACGGCGAGTTCGGTTTCAACTACTATTTCAGTAACACAAACAAGACAAGACTCATTTTGAAGAAACCCCTGAAAGACGGCGTCGCTCAGCCTTTCACGGCTGATGACCTGAAGGCCCTTGACGGGGTTGACAATGTCAAAGTCGTTGTTGAACAGGACCTTCTGGTTGATTCCAATCTCGATTTTCAGAATGAGGAACTCGGGCTCTATGTCTACGGTGCGGCGGCAGATATTGCCGATTATGCGGGAGGTGAACCCGATTACGGACGCCTTCCCAAGGCCGATAATGAAGTCCTCGCCGTATCCCTCAAGAGCTCATATTCGCTTCCCAAGGGAAAGAAACAGATAGAGAGCATGCTCGATTCCGAGTTTTATCGTTACAAATACGGTGATAATAATCTCGACAAGGATCATCCGTATAAGATTGTAGGTCTCAAATATATTGACAACAAGTCCCAGGATCCGCTCGCGGGCAATATGGAAGGTACGGTTCTCTATTGCTCACCCGCGTTACTCGATGACATAAGGGTTGAGTCCAACGCGAGATACGGAAAGATGAATATCACTTTCCAGGATAAGACATACAAGAACGAGTCGCATTGGCCGATGTTTACGGTCAGGGCCTCCGACAGTGTTGAACCCGGAACCTGCTGGGTATCCGAAGACTACAACTATCTTGTAAAGAATACACTGCGGGCAATGGATAAGCCTCTCGGCATTGAAATCGAGACACCGTACTACAAGGACAGCCTGGACCTTACGGTAAGCAAAATCTACACCAAGCAGACCTTCTCCGATGCATTTAAGATACCGGAAGGCATGTCATATGACGATTGTAAGGGAATTATCCTCATAAACACGAAGGATCTCTTCAAGCTCTATGACCACGAGTCCTTCCAGGTGAGTGTTTTCGTTGAAGACGGCGTCAAGGCGAAGGACACATTGGCGAAGATCAAGGATATGGGATACGAAGGCGTATCCATGCAGGACCTTCTCTACTCAGTAGGCGATATGGCAATCATAAACCTTGTCACAAAGGTCATGCTTGTAGGGCTTGCGGTTGTACTTCTCGTAATATCCTACTTTGTAATCAGGATTATCTTAAAGTCCAGAAATGTTTACTTCTCGACAATCCGTATGCTGGGCTCGAATGTCAGCACGGCGAGATGGCTCATCATCATCGACCTTCTGACAGATGCGACAATAGCCTTCCTGGTTGCCATGGCGGGTATATGGGCATATCTGAAGTTCTTCCCCATACAGGAGATGGCTACCGTCATCAGGTCATTCGTGGAGCCCTCAGATTATGTAGTCATATACATCGTAACGCTCGCAATAGCGTTTATCATAAGTTCGAGATACGCAAACAGGCTCTTTAAGAACTCGACAATTCAGACAATTAAAGAGGAGGTGTAAGTCGTCATGATTGAACTGCAGAAAGTAAATAAATACTTCAACAAAGGCAGACGCAATGAGATTCATGCCATAAACGACACGACTTTATCACTTCCCGACAAGGGCCTTGTGGCACTCCTCGGTGAATCCGGCTGCGGCAAGACGACAATGCTCAATGCCATAGGCGGTCTTGATAAAGTCAGGTCCGGTAAAATCTTCATCGACGGCAAAAGGATTACCCGTCACAGCATGCATGCCGTCGACAAGCTGAGAAACGACAAGGTCGGTTACATCTTCCAGGACTACAAACTCATGGATGACATGACGGTCTATGACAATGTAGCGCTAGCGCTTAAGATGATCGGCGTGAAGGATAAGAACGAGCAGAAGGTGCGCATTGAATACGTCCTTGACAAGGTCGGTATTCTGCGCTACCGCAAGCGTCCAGCCGGAACGCTCTCCGGCGGCGAGCGCCAGCGCGTAGGCATAGCGCGTGCGCTCGTTAAGAATCCGCAGATTATTCTTGCGGATGAGCCTACCGGAAACCTCGACTCGAAGAACTCGGTCGAGATTATGAACATCATCCGCAAGATTGCGGAGGACAGGCTTGTCCTCCTCGTAACCCACGAGCGCCCGCTCGCTGAGTTCTATGCGGACAGAATAATAGAAGTGGTCGACGGCAAGGTTGTAAATGACTATGAGAACGATGTCACAAAGGCACTCGACTACGAGATAGACAATGTCTTCTACCTGAAGGAATTTGAGAACCACAACGAGTTCTCCGATCCGACAGGCGACAGGAAGATAAATGTCTATGACAATGGCGAGACCAAGGTAAACGTCAACATCATCGTCAAAAACGGCAACATCTACATCCAGTCCGAGGATACGGTAAATGTCGAACTCATCGACAGAAACTCATCCATTGAAGTAGTCGATGACTACAAGAAGGACATAAAGAGAGATGCAATAGCCGACTATGACTTTGACATGAGTACGGTCGGAGATCAGAATATCAAACGCCGTTATGCGTCAATCTTCAGACCTCTCTCCGAGTTTGTTGCGGGCTTTAAGAAAATCTTCGGTTTCTCGGTCCTTCGCAAACTCCTGCTTCTCGGCTTTGTATTTGCCGGTCTTTTCGTAATCTTCGCGGTAGGCAAGGTGGCGGCCATGCACAATGTCCGTCCCGCGGATTACATGAAGGAGAACAAGAACTACATTGTTGTCAGCAAACCTTCCATGGATGCGGAGGAGTTTGACAAACTCGCCTCTATGGACGGTGTGGAATACATCATGCCGACGGGAGCAAAGCCGTATTTCAAGATGTCCGCCGGTGATTACTATCAGACGCAGGAGGTCAATCTCCAGATAGGCGGATCACTTGCCAGCACAAAACTTCTCACCAAGGACTGTGTCGTTGCGGGACGCCTTCCGAAGGAGAAGAATGAGATTGTCGTCGATCAGATGATTTTCAATAAGCAGTTTAAGGAGAGCCCCATCTTTACGATGTCCGGTTTAAACTCCCTTGAAAAAGTTTTAAACCGCGACCTTAAACTCCAGTACGATATGGGCACATACAGGCTTGTCGGTATTGTTGATCTCGGAAGCCCCTCAGTCTATGCGGATCCGGATGAATTCATAAGGATTCTGAAGTATGCGTACAGCAGCCAGGACTCCGAGGATATGTGGTACTTCTCATATTCCAATGACTATGAGTCAAATGAGGACCCGACAGCATCCCAGATAACCGATTACAAACTGTATGAGGATAAAATTAAGCTCACAGATGACTGGTACGGCAAGTCCAGACTTCCGGAAAATGACTATGAAGTTCTTCTTCCCGAGTCCATGAAGGATTCCTTCCGTATGGAGAAGGAGACCAAGCTCAAGGTTGACGGAAAGAAACTCATCTGCTGCGGTTACTACAAGCAGGACGAGACGGACGAACAGCCTCTTAACTCCTACTTCGTAAACGGCAACATGATCAAGCATCAGATGATATCAAAGGCTAAGCAGTATACAATCTGCACCTTCGACAGAGAAGGCCTTTTGGCAACTCTTCAGAAGGAAGGTTATACAGCTTACAACTGTGAGACCAAGGCGCGTCAGACCTTTGACGAGCAGCGTGCGTCCGAAGTCAGGTCAACGACCATAGTCGGCGCAGTTATTCTCGGTATCTCACTTATCGAGATGTTCCTGATGAGCCGCTCTTCGTTCCTGTCACGTATCAAGGAGGTCGGAACACTCCGCGCCATAGGTGCCAAGAAGTTTGACATCTACAGGATGTTTATCGGTGAGGCTGTTGCCATAACAACTCTTACCAGCCTTCCCGCAATGCTCCTGATGTTCTATGCTGAAGGCTATCTGGCGCGTGAGATTGAGTTGTTCCAGAAGCAGTTCTTTATGCCGATACCGCTTCTTATCGCATCAATTCTCGTTATTTACATCTTCAACATCGTAATATCTCTCATTCCGGTATGGAATACGATGAGAAAACGCCCTGCGGCAATACTTGCAAGGTACGATGTAGACTGACCCTCATCCGCCCCTTCGGGGCACCTTCCCCCAGAGGGGGAAGGCAAAGCGGACAAACTTAAAACCCGGCAGCTTATGCTGCCGGGTTTTTGTTTTTATTATCAGCCCTGAACCTGCTCTTTGAGGATTACGTCGTGTGAGCCGCCTTCAACTATTGAGGTTGAGGAGACAACCGTGAGTTTTGCCTTCTTGCGAAGTTCGGGTATTGAAAGCGCGCCGCAGTTGCACATTGTCGAGCGCACCTTTGCGAGTGTCGTGTAGACACCGTCCTTCAGAGGACCGGCGTAGGGGACGTAGGAGTCGACGCCTTCCTCGAAGGAGAGCTTGCCTGCGCCGCCGAGGTCATAGCGCTGCCAGTTTCTGGCGCGGTTTGAACCTTCGCCCCAGTACTCCTTGAGATACTGGCCGTTTATGCGCACCTTGTTTGTCGGTGATTCGTCAAACCGCGCAAAGTAACGGCCGAGCATGAGGAAGTCGGCGCCCATGGCAAGGGCTAAAGTTACGTGGTAGTCGTGTACAATGCCGCCGTCGGAGCAGACGGGTACGTAGATGCCTGTCTCCTCAAAATAGCGATCACGGGCCGCACAGACGTCTATAAGGGCGGTTGCCTGGCCGCGGCCGATACCTTTGGTCTCGCGGGTAATGCAAATGGAACCGCCGCCTATGCCGACTTTTACGAAGTCTGCTCCGCAGTCGGCGAGGAACTGAAAGCCCTCTGCGTCTACGACGTTGCCTGCGCCCACCTTTACGGAGTCGCCGTATTTTTCACGGATCCAGGCTATTGTGTTCTTCTGCCACTCGGAATAGCCTTCCGAGGAGTCAATGCAGAGAACGTCTGCGCCTGCGTTTACGAGTGCGGGTACACGTTCTTTGAAGTCGCGGGTGTTAATGCCCGCGCCTACGATGTATGACTTATTTTTGTCGAGGAGTTCGTTTACGTTCTCCTTGTGTGATTCATAGTCTTTTCTGAAAACGAGATATGTGAGATGGTCGTCCTTGTCGACGAGCGGAAGCGCGTTGAGCTTGTGGTCCCAGATGATGTCGTTGCACTCTTTGAGTGAAGTGCCGTCGGGAGCTGTTACAAGTCTTTCGCGGGGAGTCATGAAGTCACGTACCGGTGTCATCGGGTCCATACGGGAGACGCGGTAGTCACGGCTTCCGATAATACCGAGAAGCTTGCCGTTTGCCGTACCGTCATCAGTGACTGCAACGGTGGAGTGACCGGTTTTCTCCTTGAGATCGATGATGTCGGCGAGAGTTGCGTCGGGAGTGATATTGCTTGAAGAGGTGATGAAACCTTTCTTGTAATTCTTGACGCGCGCAACCATGGCTGCCTCGGACTCTATTGACTGTGAGCCGAAGATAAAGGATACGCCGCCCTCTTTTGCGAGAGCTATTGCAAGTGTGTCATTTGAGACGGCCTGCATGATGGCGCTGACCATGGGAATGTTCAGCCTGATTGCAGGCTCTTCACCCTTTTTGAACTTTACGAGAGGGGTGGAGAGATTGACGGATGCAGGTATGCACTCGGACGAAGAATAACCCGGGACAAGCAGGTATTCTCCGAAGGTCCTTGATGGTTCATCAAAATAATAAGCCATTTATGATCTCCTTTTTCGTTTTCAGATTTTTAAAAAAGGGAGGCAACGCGCAGTTGCCTCCGAGCATAATTATTTCTTGGGCTCAGCCTTAGGAGCCTCTGCCTTCTTGGCAGGAGCAGCCTTCTTGGCGGGAGCTGCCTTCTTGGCAGGAGCAGCCTTCTTGGCAGGAGCAGCCTTCTTGGCGGGAGCAGCCTTCTTGGCAGGAGCAGCCTTCTTGGCGGGAGCAGCCTTCTTAGCCGGGGCAGCATTCTTTGCCGGAGCGGCCTTCTTGGCAGCCGGCTTCTTGGCAGCATTCTTCTTTGCTGCGGGCTTCTTAGCTGCAGCCTTCTTTGCGGGCTTCTTCTTGAGGCTTGCAAGAGCAAGAGCGTGATCGAGGTTACCCTCTATCAGGAGAATGCCGCGGAAATAAGCGTCTGTAGCATCGAGCTTGCCGGCGAGGATGTTTGCGTAAACATCAGCGGAAGCTGTAAGCATAGCGGTGAAGTCACGGTAGTCATAGGGCTCAATTGCGAAGTCGCCGCCGATGTTGGCAATGTAGAAAGCACCGCCGCAATCGTCGTCAACGATGTTTACCTGGATTGCGAGATCCTGGGGAAGAACCTTCGTGTTGAGCGCGTTGATTTTCTTTTTGAATTCTTCAAACTGTTCGATGAATGTCATTGTAATAACCTCCATTATGATTTGTCTGCGGAAGAGTCGGCCTGTTGTGCTGACTGTTTCTCAAAAGTCTCAACCACTCTTGCCGCATAATCTTCAATTTTATTCTGAACCTTTTTGATAAGGCCGTTTGACACTTTGATTTCGCTGTAAGCTTTGTCGTTTACGATGTCTTCATAGAACTTGTTTGAAGCGTCGTTTGACATAGCCGTGAGTATGTCTGCCTGCCATTTCGTCTTATCGGAAATAGAGGACATATACATGATGTGGGCACCGTACTCGGTCTCGACTACGCCGTAGTCTCCGACCTTGCGTCCGTCAGCGTAAGCCCATTCAAGGAAAGGCTTTACGTATGAGGAATCCGTGTAGATGCCTTCGATGAGGCCGCCGTTATCGGCTGAACCCGGATCTTCGGATTTCTCGGCGGCGAGTTTGATGAAGTCATCTTCCTTGGCACCGTCGCTGACCCACTTGTCAAGAATTGCCTGAGCCTGTTCCATAGCTTCTTCAGCTGTACGGATTGTCTTTGTCTCAGTGGTCTTGTTTCCCTTGTCGTCTGTTACTTCCTCATCCTTTGTGAGAGCGAGGAGGATGTGACGTACGTTTACGGGCTGGAGAGTGTCATCCTTGTAGGGGAGAGACTTCAGTACAACGATTATGAATGTTGTGCAGCCGTCATCCGCCTTAACGGAAGTCATGAACTTGTCGCCGACAGCGCGTGAGCTGTCATATGCCCAGTCGGCAACGTCCTTGCTGAAACTCTTCTCGATAGTGGAGTAGTTTACTCCGGCCGCTGTGGTATAGGAGTCATTGTAGGAGTCGGATGAAGGATTGAAGTACTCCTTCATATCTTCCTCAACACTCTCATATACGAGATTCAGGAAGTTGTCAATTGTTGCCTTCTCATAGAAGGTCTCGGCCTCGGCTTTCTTCTCCTCGACGTTCTTCTTCGTCATTTCGGCGAGTTCTTCGTCGGTGTAGTTCGTGGCCTCAACAGCCTCTGTGGTATCGGTTGCCTCCTGAGCCTCGGTATTCTTTGCCACCTCGGCCTCAAGTGTGTAGAAATAGAGGTCAACCGTGTTGTATTCGTTCAGATGCTCGTTGTAGTAATCGAGAATCTGGTCGTCAGTTATACCGGACTGGATTTCCTCAGCCTTGTTCTGGATGTAGGAGGAGGCGAGAGCCTGCTTCTGCATGATCTTGCGAAGGAGGGACTCGTTCATGCCGCGTCCGTAGTTTGCCATGAGATATGCGTTTAAGGAGTAGTTGCTTTCAGCTGCGGATTTGCGGAGCTGCTCAATGTTGTCATTGATTTCCTTCTGCTGATCGTCGCTGAGTTTCGCACCGTCCTTGACTGCTGCGTTATAAACTGCCGTAATCTCCTGAGCCTGCTTTATTGAGTACTCCTTGAAGAAGTCAGCCCATGTCGGGTTCTCACCGTACTCTTTTTTGTCGAGCTTAATTCCGGTGTCTGCTTCCGAGAGAGTGAACTCCTGATTCTTCGGAGTCTTCTTGTAATCGAAACCGGTCATCATCTTGCCGGCGCCTTCACCGTAGTATGCACCGTAGTACTGCTCGTACTGATAAGATGAATTGGAGATGTTATTGTAGACTGCCTTGTAGTAATACTCATATTCCGCGATTGAGACTTTCTCGCCGTTACCGAATCTGATAACGCTCAGTGCCCTGTGCGGTACTCCGAAATAGTAGAGGAGTCCGAGAACCAGAGCGATTACGATAACGACCGCGGGAATAATCCATTTGAGACGTTTCTGCCTCTTTGACTGATTGGCTTTCTTTTCACGCTTCTCAGCCATGGCATCGCCTGCTTTTCCGATGCGGGCCTTGCGCTCTTCGCGCGCAATCTCAGCGGCGGATTTTGCTTCGTTGGCCATAGAGAGGGACCTCCATTTAGAAATTATCTTGATTATAATACCACTTTAAATAGCTAATGACAATGAGAAAATAATTGCTCCTTTTGATAAAAATATGTGCAAAACAACAATTTTGCAAGAAAAGGCATTATAAACTTGCAAAGTGGTATTGAAATGTATTATAGTATTCTGGACTTAAAAAATACCTAAAAGAGGCGTAAAAATCAAAATGAATTATGCGGAGATGAGCAGGGCTGAACTCAAGGCGGAACAGGAGCAGTGCCTGCACGAATATTACAATTTCAAAGCGAGGGGACTCAAACTTGATATGTCTCGCGGAAAGCCGTCCGAAGGACAGATAAAAGAAGTCCTGGGTATGCTTGACGTGATGAATTCCAAGACGGCATACAAGACGGAGGAGGGCATAAATGTCCTCAACTACGGCTGCCCTGACGGCCTGCCCGAATGTAAGCAGTTCTTCGGAGACATTCTCGGTGTACCGGCTGAGAAGGTTTTTGTCGGCGGAAACTCCAGCCTCTCGCTCATGTTTGACTATATCATGCTTTGCTACGCAAAGGGCGCATCTGAAACTTCGAAACCCTGGATTATGCAAGGAGACGTAAAATTCCTCTGCCCGTCACCCGGATACGACAGACACTTCGCAATCTGTGAATATCTCGGAATCAAGATGATTCCGGTAAGGATGACAGAGACGGGTCCTGATATGGATCAGGTCGAGGCGCTCGTACGTGATCCGCTTGTAAAAGGCATGTTCTGCGTACCGAAGTATTCCAATCCCACCGGCATCACGTACTCAGACGAGACCGTAAAACGCCTCGCGAAAATGGAGACTGCCGATGACTTCCGCATCATCTGGGATAACGCCTATTGTATACACGATCTCTTCGGAAGAGAGGATAAGCTTCTTGAGATGCTCGGCGAGTGCGAGACGGCAGGTAACCCGAACCGTGCCGTTGAGTTCTGCAGCACATCCAAAATATCTTTCTCGGGTTCGGGCATTGCCGCTCTCGCGGCCAATGCGGAGAACCTGGCGCGCATAAAGAATTACTATGCCAGAATGACCATAGGCTATGATAAGGCCAATCAGTTCCGTCACGTCCTTTATTTCAGGGACTTAAAGGGAATAAAGGACCATATGGCAATTCTCTCGGACATCATAAGTCCGCGTTTTGAGGTGGTCCTCGGCGCGCTTGAGTCACAACTTTCAGGACTCGGCATAGCGAAGTGGAGCTCTCCCAACGGAGGTTATTTCATAAGCCTTGATGTTATGCCCGGCTGCGCGACACGCGTATATGAACTCTGCAAAGAGGGCGGAGTAAAGCTCACGAATGTCGGCGCAACATTCCCTTACGGAAAGGATCCTGAAGACTCAAACATCAGAATCGCTCCGACTTTCCCGAGCCTTGAGGAACTCTCAGACGCGACTGAACTCCTGGTTATCAGCGTCAAACTCGCGGCGCTTGAAAAACTCCTCGGCGAGGGAAAAACACAGATTTAAGGTTATTTTAAGCGGCACAAGTTATACTTGTTGCCGCTTTACCTTTATGGTAAAATACTTTGTTGTAAAAGCATTTGGAGGTATATTGCCGTGAAATGTGAATATTGCGGAAAACCCGTAAAGGAAGGCGATCAGTATTGCCAGAATTGCGGAGCAAAAATAAAAGGAGCTTCCGCTGCTTCAAATACTGCGGCAACTGCCGCTGCTGGAACAGCCGCTCCCAAAACCGAAAAGAAGAAAATGTCGCCCGGTAAGATTATTCTCATTGTCTTCCTCTGCGCGACATTGCTTGTGGGCGTTGTTGTCGGCGGTATTATTGCCATGTTCAGAGCCGTTGCGAAATCCGTTGATTTCGATGAAGTCATCTCAGGTATAGAGGACTACGATTTCGATGATTTTGATGACTTTGATTTCAGCGATGATGACTACGATGACTCAATCGACAAGTGGTTCTCACAGCACTTTGATACTGATGACAACGACGATATAAATGACAGCCCGTTTGACCGCTCAAACAACGGTCCTTCCGACGCCTACGACGGTACTGAAAACTTCGCTCCCGGCAAGACCGACAAGAAGACAGGAGCATACGAGTCTGAATATGCGAACCTCGCGTTCCAGCTCCCTGCATCGTGGCACGTCTTTACCGACACGGAGATTGCGAAACTTTACTCCGATGAGGGAGTGGACAAGAGCGCTGCAAACAACAAACTCTATGTCTACGACTTCTATGCTGAGGACTCGCTTACCGGCAATATGGTCTACATCAAGTTCTACAACAAGGATTATTTCTCCGAGTACAAGGACCTCACGGCTGTCAATGACGCCATAAGGGACAGCGCGATGGAGTTTGCAAAGAGGTACAAGGTTGATTATGCCGAGGACTCTTCAATTACGTTAAACGGTGAGAAGTACAATCAGCTTGCATGCCGTATAAGCGGTGAAGATGTACTGGCTTACCAATATGATTTCACACGTGATCTCGGTGATTACTATATGCACATTGAGATCTTCGCATATGATCTGGACGATGTAGGCGAGATAATTGATACATTGAACGCGAAAGGATAAGCTTATGCGTGGCGATTTAAACGACCAGTTCCAGAGGGCACAGAGTGCTGCAAACGGTGACAACACCTCTGAAAGAGTTATCATAGGTGTTGCGATTTTCATGGCTGTATGTTTCATAGCCATGATAGTCGGTATTACCATTTTCGTTGTAAAGACGCTCGACAAATTCGTTGAGGCGGAGCCCGCGACGAACATAAACCCTGAACTTGTCACTCAGATAAACGATCTGAACAACCAGATTTTCAACGGCGGGAAGCAGAATCCCGACGGCGGCGGTTCCGTTTCATCGGACTCGAATTTCAGATTCGGTACCGTAAACGGAACATCCTACTACAGTGAGTTCTCGGGTGTATCCTTCACCGCTCCCGCAGACTGGCTCTTTACGAGCTATGCGAGCGACACGGTCTCAACTTCGCCGAGGGATCTCAGCGCTACAGGAAACCACATGTCTTCCAGTGTAGTCATCCAGTATGAGTCCAAGAAGGCAAACGGTTATCAGACAACTGATGATGCTCTCAAATCCACCAAGATGGTGGCTTCCGAGCAGAACAACACCATTGTCGACAGCAAGGCTTCAACCAAGTGGGGCGGAAACAAGTTTGTCGGCATCATTTACAAGAACGAGGTTGTCGCTTCTTATCCGACCTATTACGAGGTCCTGGTCGCCGATGTCAACGGATATATGCTCCGTATAACTCTCTCGGCAGGCTCAGAGAACGACCTCGCCATAGTCCGCAGTTACTTCAAATAAGAACAATAAAAAGGCCCTGAGCTCTTGCTCAGGGCCTTTTGTTTTATTCTCAGTCGAGGTCGAGGAGTTCCCAGGTGCCGATGAACGGAAGCTCGCGGGCTTTGCCGTCTGCGGCATTTGCGATACCCTGTACCCAGATTACGAAGAGGACGATAAAGCAGAGTGCAAATATCAGTCCGAGGAAGATTGCGAAACCGGTGCTTGAAAGCGCCGTTATTGCGACAATACAGCCTGTGAAGAGTACATAGGTCAGGCGTACTACGAAGAGTACAAGAGCCTGATTGGCATGGAACTTCGCAAACTTTGAATGAGGGGCGAAGATGAGGGGGAGGAGGACGAGGAGTCCGAAGTATCCGAGGAGTGAGAAGTACTTGTTCTCCTTAATGTCTTCCTCGTCGTACTCGGCAGTGCGGTCCTTTGCCTCGTTCCACTTTTTCTTTATCTTTTCGGCCGTCTCTTTTGCGTCGGCAGATGCCTCGGCGGCTTTGATCTTTGCCGCTTCGCTCGCCTCAGCGGCCTTTGCCTTGGCGGTCTCCGCCGCTTCGGCTGCCTTCGCCTTGGCCTCGCTTTTCTTGTCTTTCTTTTCAGCTTTTTCTTCGGCCGCTTCAGCAGTTTCTTCAACTGCTTCCTCAGCCTTCTCGGCAGCTTCTTCAACTGCCTCTTCAGCTTTTTCGGCAGTTTCTTCGACTGCCTCTGCAGCCTCTTCTTTTATCTCTTCAACCGCTTCTGCTGCGGCTGTCTTTTTCTTTCTGGCCATTATTTTGCACCTCCTACGACAACATAGTCACTGCTTGCGGATACAGCAGGGAAGGATGAACCTACATCGAACGAGCCTTCGGGATTGAAAATGATTACGCAGTTGCAGTCCTCGTTGTCAAGGATGATGTAAATGCGGTCATAGTTCTCATAGTCGACATTCGCGGCGTTCAGGATACCGAAAAGTGATTCGGGGTCGAGCTCCTCTGCGTTCTTCCAGTCATTTTCGGGATCGAACTGTTTTTCGAACAGGTCGGAGAAGGTTGCAATCGAGTCTATGCCTTCGGGGTTGTATGCGTAGCAGGTCTTGGGAATGACGGGTTCCGGCTCGGGCTCAGGCTCGGTCGGGTCATCAGTCTTCGGCTGCTCTTTCTCAACAAGGAATTTTGAGACACCGAGAATCTTCGGAAGGTCTTTGTAGGTTCCTATATCGAGATAGGTGATAAGACCGTTTGTCTTATTGTCGAGGTATTTCAGGGCTGCGTCTTCGCGCTGATCGGCATAGATGTATGCGACGCCCGCGACGACGAGTGCAAGGAGCACTTCAATAAGGAAGAAACAGATGAGACCTCTGGAGAGGTTTACCTTGTTTCTGTTCTTCGCGGCGCCGATTGCCCAGAAGATGACACAGAGGATATTGATACCGGGGATAAGGAGCAGGAGGAAGGTGCGGATAAAGGAGCCGGTCGTCATGACCTCGCCGTAGCGGCGCTTCTTCTCTCTTTTCTCTTTGCGAAGTTCCTTCTTGCTGATGTCCTCCGCCTCTACTTCGATTACGGGCGGCTCGGGCTGCGGTGCCTCCACTGACACGAGTGAAGTGGTTTCCTCTGTCTCGGGAAGATCGGTTTTATTGTTGTCAGCCATTTAAAAGACCTCCTTTATTTTTTAAGGTGGCGTATGTATCTGAATGTTTTCGCTTCGCCCTGCTCGGCGAGCATTTTGAGAAGCGAATGCAGGACTTTGAGAGTCTCCGGATGGATGGGTATTTTAGTGCCGTGGCCTTCGAGATATTCAAGGGGAGAGGAGTCGGTGTAGGTGTCTTTTCTGTATACCTTGCAGGCGGCGACTCTGTCGCAGAACATCTCAATGACGTATTTCATTGGCATTTCAACGGGTTCCACCGTATGAGTCTTGGTATAGTAGTCGGTCCAGTATTCAAAGTGGTGTTTGTTGCGCCCCTTGTGATGCATCCAGGCGGATGAGTAACCCTTGTCCGCTCTTTCTGCATCGTTCGGACTGTGATCACCCTGGTAGTACTTCATGCCGACTATGAATTCCGACGGAGAATACTTTGAGAGGTCGTGCAGAAGTCCCTGGACAGGTATGCCTGCCTTAAAGCAGTGCACCATGACCAGGTTGCGGTGTTTTGTTATGGTTTTAAAGTGCTTTACCGCGTTGCTTAAAAGTTCCTGCATGTCTTGTCTCGATTCTTTTATCAGTCAGTATCGGAATTTGAAATGGGTGCCTGCATGTCGATGACCTTGTAGACATCCTTGTTCTTTGATACGAATACAATCTTGTCAAAGTCGTCCGAGTATGTCGTGTCGCCTGACAGGAGAGTGTGCTTGAAAGTGACGCGGCAACTGTAGAGTGAGTCGGAATACTTTGTCAGAGCCGTTACGGTCAGGTTTTCGTTCTTATAGCCGTTGTGCGGCTTTACGAACATTACAAGGCTCGAGGCGACGTTCTTGTAGAACGGGGTCGAGGTGTCGCAGTGCTGCGAGAAGGCACCGAATGAACCGTCCTTCTGCATGTAGGCGGCATAGGCGACTGCGCACTTCTGCGCTATGTCAGTGACTTTGTCGCCGACTGCCTTGTCAATGGGCTGGGCGACGGTGAATGTGGTGCCGTTCGCCGTGACCTCGGCCTCTTTTCCGTTTATCGTCGCCTTGATTTCGGGCGTATCGGAGAGGAGACCGGAAATCTTTGCTGTCTGTGTGGGCGTGAGTGTCTTTATATCAATTGTGGACGGAAGTGAAGGGAACTCGTTGTCCTTCTTCAGGTCGTCGGGTACGGCCACACCGTTGACAGTGATTTCAGCACCCTTGGGTGCGATTATTTCAACAGTCTTGAGAAGGCTCTTTGAGAGCTCGGCATAGGCTATGTCATAACCTTTGCCGATCTTGTGCTTCTTGAGATACACGTTGAGAACCTTTTCGTCATCGGCTTTGATGATGTAGGCGAGATCAGCGCCTTCCGGTTTGAAGGAACTGTGGGCGATGGAGTACTTCTTGCCCTCGACTGCATCTTTCAGAATTTGCTTCAGGTTGTCTGAAGAGTCAAACTCGGAGACCTTGAGTTCAAGGTCCTTTTCAAGACCTTCGTAGTCACCTTTT
Organism: Clostridia bacterium; assembly: GCA_017451425.1. Lineage (GTDB taxonomy): Bacteria > Bacillota > Clostridia > Oscillospirales > Acutalibacteraceae > UBA1227. The sequence continues at coordinate 23,637 of JAFSPP010000047.1, forward strand.
TCCAGGTAGTTCGTAATAATCTTATTGACGATTGTAGTGGGCTGTGAGGACTCATAGGACTTGAGCCATCCGTATAAAACCACAAGACCCACGGCAAGTACGACGAGGAAGATAATGACGACGAAGAAGTAGATTCTGTAAAAAACTGATTTTTTCTTTTTCATGATTCTTCTCCCGGCATAACGATAAAGTAGGTGGGTATTCTGCGGGGTTTCGTGAAGGCTTTATACCTGTTGACGAGTCCCATCTGGTTGTATTCCTCAAGACCGTCCTTGTCGATCTTGTAGGCATCATAGTAGTTGCGGTAGTAGAGCATGCTGGATGAACCGCCGTCGAGTGAGCCGGCCGTTACGGCGCCGTACTCGACCATGAGGTCTATCATGTCGTTCCTGGTTGCGCCTACGCTCTCGGCGGAGCGTCCGTCAGTGACAATCATTATTACGGTGCCGTCAGCGCGCTGACCGATAGCAGTTTTCTGGGCTATGCCGAGGTTGTCATCGGCATAGTTGAGCTTGACGTTGTCGCCGTCGCGCTCAATGATTACGTTCTTGTACATGAAGCAGCAGCCGTCGCGGATACCGAGCTCGGTGCCCTTGGCTGTGGACATACCTTCAACACAAACAAGCTTGTTGTCCTTGTCGAAGCCTATGAAGGTGCCGCTTGTGGAGGAGCCCCATACGCATTTGCCGTCGGAATATGTGATTCCTATCGGCTGAGCGCCGGTGCCCTGTCCGCCCGGATCGGCGAACTCACCGCCGTTTATGGCGGCTATGCAGTTATACTTGTCGGCTATCTCGAAGATACGCATACCGGCGGTGGCACCGGCAAAGTTCTCTGAGGATATGCCGAGTTTTACTCTTGAAGGGTCTTTGATGAGGAGGACATAAGCCTTGAAGTTGGGCTCCTGGCGGAAGATGAGCTTCATGCCGTCAATGGCATCTGCCCATTCATCGTCATCGGAATCCGTGGCTATGTCGTCCACTGTTACGACGTCAGTGTTTACCGAGTTACTGGCGTCAATAATCTCCTGGATGGCTGCGTCAGACAGGAAGAGACCGGGTACCCACTTTGTGGCACTGGCCTGCTTTGCGGAGAGTACGAGAATATTGCGTATTGTCGGACTCGGGCCGTAGGAGATAACGAGGCAGGCGGAGAATACTGTGATTATTATCATGAGAATGAGAGTGAAGAAGCAGAGGAAGAATCTTCCGACATAGTTCGGTTTCTTCTTTGCTCTCGCTCTCGGCTGAGGCTCGTAGTCAGGGTAGTCAGGCTCGCGCTGCGGGACATTCTGTCGTGCGCGCTGCTGAGCACGTTGCTGAGAAGTGCGCTTTTGCTGCGGCGCGCGCTGAGTAGTCTTGCGCGGCTGCTCATGCCTCTGCGAAGCCTTCGGCTGTTCCTCCTGCGATGACAGGGGAATTGCCTCTCTCTTTACCGGCCTTTTCGCGGACATGGGGATGTCTGCGGGCGCGGCTTTCGGAGCCGGGGCCGATTTCGGGGCCGGCTCTTCGGCACCGTCGTCATCGACGAGGTACTTCGAAGCGAGATATTCTAAATCATTCATCGTTTTTTCCACCTAACTCTTTATTATCGGATGGTCTGTTGGCAAATACCCAGCTCCTCTGGACACGGTAGTTTACGAGGAAGATGATAACGTCAACGCAGACCTTAAGAAGCGTAGTTACAAATGTTGCCTCAGCAGGGATATGCAGAAGCCTTACAAGGAGTGTGACCGAGAAGGCCGAGACAAACATCTGGGGAATCGCAAGCGCGTAATACTTGAAGATGGTATTGTCCTTCTTCTGTTCATCGGCCTTCTCATAGGTGAAGACCTTTTTCTTGTTGATGGTGTAGTTGACTATCGAGGAAACGGCACGCGCTATGGCCGTCGCGAAGAACTGCACCAGGGTCATCTCTTTGCCGAGGAGGGCGAAGGCGGGGCCCGTTATGCCGCTCTTTGTGAAAATCTTCAGCAGGATTGCAAATAGAGATATATCGACTATGAATGAGATTGCCGAGCTGAGCACGTAGGACAGGATAAACTTGTAAACCAGGAATGAGTCCTGAACCGTGCGGAAGTGCGAGGCATGATTTTCTTCAATGTAGACTGTCTCGATGGGTACTTCACCTATCTCCACACCGTTCTGCTTGAACTTGAGAAGCATGTTCGTCTCATACTCGAAACGCTCACCTTCAATTTTCAGAAGGGCGGGGATGAGGGCCGTTGAGAAGGCGCGAAGACCCGTCTGTGTGTCAGAAATCTTGATGCCGCAGAGTTTATGGAAGACAAACAGAGTGATTGTGTTTCCCATCTTGCTGCGCAGGGGGACGTTGTCCTCCTTGAAACTGCGCGCGCCGAGAATACAGAGGTTCTCGTTGTCGCCGAGAGCCTCGACGCATTTCTTTGCGTCCGGCGGCGCGTGCTGTCCGTCACCGTCCACGGTGACCATGTACTTCGCGTCGGGAAGGTTTTCGGCGATGTATGAGAACGCGGTCTTCAGGGCCGCGCCCTTGCCTTTGTTCTTCTCATGGTGAAGAACGGCTACGGAGTCCGAGGGCTCCGGGAAGTTCTTTTTGTGCTCCTCGTCCGAACCGTCATCGACGAGTACGAAGCGATCAAAGCCTGCGGCTTTAAGGCCCTCGACGGTCTGCACGAGGTGCTCGTCGGGGTCAAGGGAAGGAATAATGACAATGGTTTTGTCCAGCATCTTCAAGCCTCTTTATCTTCAGTAGTTTTTTCGGTTCTCAAAAGCTTTTTTGCGAGGGCGGCGCGGACTACGGGCGGCTCAGCCGTCCAGTCGTGGCGCACGGGCACAAGTGTCGCCGCCAGTTTGTTGTTGCCCTTTGTCTTTAAGTAGGCAACAAGGAAAATACAGAATACGGCCGCGCCGGCAAAGGCCACGAAGTGGTCCTTCATGGTGTCCCATATGCCGATATCGAGATAACCGTCAAGAACGATTTTGCTGCCGTCGGCAAGGTTTATGACGGTGGATTCAATATCTTTCACGGGAATCGGTACGTTCGTATGAGTCTCGTCGAGGAACGTTGACTGGAAGTGGTCGACGAGCCTGTCTTTCTGCATATCGAGTCCGAATAGCTGGTCTGCTGCGTATTCAGCGAACTCCCAGAGCGTTCCGAAGAACATGGTAATGCTCATGGTTGTAAGGATTACATAAACCTTCGAGCACCTGAACTTGAGCTCAGTGTCTTTGTTGAACACCTCAAGCAGGGAGAAGGAGAACGCGGCAAAAATGAAGCCGTAGCTCGTATGGAGCATTGTGTCCCACCAGAAGATTCTGCCCATAAACTCGAATATCTCTCCGAGAATAAGGAAGGAGAAGATAAAGCAGAGAATGATGAAGAGGAATACCTTCGGGAGGTCCGCCTGCGCCTTGCGTTCGAAAAACGGAGGCACACAGAATAAAACAAGCGCCGCCGCCGCTTGTCCCGCGTGTGAGAACTCACCCTTTATGAGCATGTAAACCAGGAGAACCCAGGAAACGATTCTCATGATCAGGTAAGGATAAAATGTTAGGTCTGATCTGCCGTATTGCTCAATCATGGCGCGGTTGGCGCGAGCAGCGGCACTCAACGGATTGTGCATATGAACATACTCCCACATATAGAAAAATACATATAATATTTTACCAAATGGTGTATATTAAAGCAATTAGAATATATATGATATTTCTTTAACAAAATTTAGCACTATGTACAATATTTTATTTTTAATTTCTATTTTTAATGCCTCTTTAGGATGTGTTAAAATGATACTGTTAACAATAAATTTGGGAGGCATTGAAATGCAAAACAAATCCAATTATCCTGTTATACTGATACACGGTTTCCTCTGCTGGGGAACAGAATCAAAGCTTTGCCAGTTTGTTCCGACATTCGGTATGTGGCACGGCAATGCGCGCTATGCCATCAGTGATATCGGCAACAGGAACTATGCTCCTCATGTAGGTCCTTTCTCATCAATGTGGGATCGTGCCTGCATCCTTTATGCAATGATAAAGGGCGGCACCGTTGACTTCGGTAAGGTTCACTCAGAGAAGATGGGTCATGCACGTTACGGAGCAACTTATCCGGGCTATGTTCCTGACTGGGGCGAACTCGATGAGGCCGGCAAAATCAAGAAGATAATCCTTGTAGGACACAGCTTCGGCGGTCCTACAGTCCGTACTCTTCTTCATCTTCTCGCTGAAGGCGATCCGGATGAAGTTGCAGGCACTGAACCCTCTGAACTTTCCGACCTCTTCAAAGGCGGAAAACAGAAATGGGTACACGCAGCAGTCACACTTGCGGCTACACACAACGGCGTAACACTTCCCGATGCCGCTCGTCCGCTTGTCAACCCGCTTGCCACTTTCCTCTACAAGATCGGCAATGCCACATCAGGCACCTGGTTTGCCAAGTTCTATGACTTCAACCTTGACTGGTACGGTTTCACTTCAAGAGACAACCATATCTCACTCAAGGAAGGCAAGCAGAAGATCCGTGACCTCCTCGCTCACGAAGAGGACAACATCTACTATGAGCTTTCAACGACCGGCGGCACCGCCTGTCTTGCAAAGACAAAGACTTACGACAACATCTACTATTTCTCATACTACGGACGCAGAACGCGCCGCCACGGCTCATTTGAGCTTCCCACAAGGGATATGTGGGCTCCGTTCGCGCTCTTCAGTATCTTTGAGTGCCTCTACAGCGACGAGACCCACAAGGGTGAGGAGTGGCAGGCAAATGACGGCCTCGTAAACGTCGCCGCTGCCCACCATCCTATCGGACAGCCCTTCGTCGAGTACTCAACACTCGCAAGTGACGCTGACATCAGGCCCGGTATCTGGAATGTAATGCCTCAGGAGTGGAAGGACCACACCTCTTATATGGGCATCGGCGAGACGGATGAAGGCTACAATGAGTTCTTCAAAGAGATGATTACGAGAATCAACAACCTTCCCGTAATCGAATAATCCGAATAAAACATGGAAAGGACCTCCCTGCAAACCAGGGAGGTCTTTCAGGAGAAGGCAATGAGCAGAGTTTATCTTAATGACAACTGGACATTTTACAGACAGGAGGAGCCGGAGGCGAAGCAGACGGTGAGGCTTCCGCATACGAATGTCGTCACACCGTTCAATTGCTTCGACGACGCTCTTTATCAGTTCGTGAGCGTCTATGAACGCGAACTCGACATAAAGAAAAGTTATGCGAGAAAACTGCTGTTTTTAACTTTTGAAGGCGCGGCGCACGAGGCCAAAGTGTACGTTGGTGACAATCTCGTCGCCACGCATAAAAACGGCTATACGGCTTTCTCCGCCGAGATTTCAAAATATGTCACTCCGGGTAAGAAGTGCAAGGTAAAGGTCATACTTGACTCAAGAGAAAACCTCAACATTCCGCCGTTTGGCTATGTCATCGACTACATGACATACGGCGGCCTCTATCGTGAGGTCTATCTCGATGTCAAAGACAGTACCTATATTGAATATGTCTTTGTTAAAACAATTGATTGTGAAAGCGCAAAAAAGGTGCTTCAGTTTGACCTCAAACTCAAGGGGGAGAACCTGAAAGACTCTACCGTTGAAGTTCAGGTGTTTGACGGCAGAAAACCCGTTGCGACGACAGGTGAGGAGCACGCTCTGAGAGACCTTTCCTTAAGGCTCGAATCAGATGCTCTTGAGCTCTGGGACGTTGCATCTCCCAAGGTCTACAAAGCCGTAGTTACGCTGAAAAGCGACAAGTACAAGGACAGCTTCGAGACCTCCTTTGGCGTTCGCTCCGCCGAGTTTAAGGCGGACGGTTTCTACCTGAATGGTAAGAAACTCAAAATCCGCGGACTGAACCGCCATCAGAGTTATCCATACATCGGTTACGCAATGCCTCAGTCGGTCCAGGAGCACGAGGTCGATATCCTCAGACACGAACTCGGACTCAATGCCGTTCGAACCAGCCATTACACCCAGTCAAAATACTTCCTTGACGCATGCGACAGGGAGGGACTTCTGGTGTTTACCGAGTGTCCCGGCTGGCAGCATATAGGCAATCAGGAATGGAAGGAACAGCACCTTGAGAATGTGAAAGAGATGGTACTTCAGTACAGAAACCATCCGAGCATCGTTCTCTGGGGCGTCAGAATAAATGAGTCACAGGATGACGAGTGGCTCTACACAAGGGCGAATGATGTTGCCCGCAGTCTCGACGACACACGCCAGACTTCAGGTGTACGCTATCTTCAGAAGAGTCAGTTCCTGGAGGATGTCTATGCCTTCAACGACTTCTCTCATAACGGCACAAACGGCGGTCTTCTGAAGAAAATCATGGTGACGCCGAAGACTTCAAACCCGTACCTCGTCTCTGAGTACAACGGACATATGTATCCGACAAAAGCTTTTGATGATGAGGCTCACAGGCTCAGCCACGCTCTCCGTCACGCAACCGTCCTGTCCTCAATGTACGAGGAGGACAACGGTGTTTCAGGCTGCTTCGGGTGGTGCTTTGCAGACTACAACACGCACAGGGACTTCGGCTCCGGCGACCGCATCTGCTATCACGGCGTACTCGACATGTTCCGTAATGAAAAACTCGCCGCGGCCGTCTATTCGAGCCAGAGCGACGAGCATCCCGTAATGGAAATCTCATCCTCAATGGACATAGGTGAGCATCCCGCGGGAGCACTTGGCGATGTATACGTCTTCACAAACGCAGACAGCATAAATCTTTATAAGAATGATGAGTTCATCAAGAATTTCACACCCGACTTCGAGCGTTTTCCGAACCTTCCTCATCCGCCGATAAAGGTAGACGACCTCATCGGATGCACGATGATGAACAAGGAGGGAATCTCCGAGAAGTCCGCTGAGAGCATAAAACAGGCTATCCGCGCCTTCTCTGAGGACGGTTACAAGAGTGTGGCAAGGCCGAAGACCATAGCGGGACTCGGCGCGGCCATTGTACGTGACAAAATAAGTCCCAAGCGCGGCCTTGAGATTGCATACAGATATGCCGCAGGCTGGGGCGACGGAGTTACAATCTACCGCTTCGATGCCGTAAAGGACGGAGAGGTTGTAAAGAGCATAACGAAGGCTCCCATGACAAAACCCGTTCTTGAAATAAAGGCGGATCATACCGACCTCAAAGAGAAGACAACTTACGACGTCGCGACAATAAATATCCGTGCCGTCTCCGAATACGGCAACCTCTTAAACTACTATGACGAACCCGTGTCCTTCACGACAGAGGGTCCCATAGAACTCATAGGCCCGAGTTGTGTTCCGCTGCGCGGCGGAATGGCGGGCACATATGTTAAAACAACCGGTGAGAAGGGTGAGGCAAAACTCACACTAGAGTCCGCCCGCACCGGAAAACAAATAATCGAATTCACGGTAAAATAAGATGACACAACATGAAACAATGAAACAGCAGGTCCTTGAGGCTTTCAAAACCGCATACGGTGATACGGACGGCGCATGGGTATTCTTTGCGCCCGGCCGCGTCAACCTGATAGGCGAGCACACTGACTACAACGGCGGTCACGTCTTTCCGTGCGCCCTGACCATCGGCACCTATGCCGCAGTCAGGAAAAGGGAAGACACAAAATGCCGCTTCTATTCGGCAAACTTCCCTGAGACCGGTGTAGTCGAGCGCGATATCAACGACACCGAAAATGACGAAACCAAGGGTTTTACAAACTATTCCTTAGGCGTAATCTACACTCTGAAATTCAGAGGATACAACATCGACAAAGGCCTCGACATTGCATATCTCGGCAACATCCCGAACAGCAGCGGACTCTCGTCCTCGGCCAGCGTTGAGGTACTCACGGGCTATTTCCTGAAAGTCCTTTTCGACCTCGACATAAGCAATCAGGACATAGCCCTGGTCGGACAGGAGGCCGAGAACGACTTCATAGGAGTCAGCTGCGGCATAATGGACCAGTTCATCATAGCCATGGGTAAAAAAGGTCACGCGACTTTCCTTGACACTGCAACGCTCGACTTCAAATATGTCCCCGTTGACTTAAAGGGAGCGAAACTCGTCATAGCCTGCAGCAACAAGAAGCGCGGCCTCGCAGACTCAAAGTACAATATGCGCAGAATGGAATGTGAAGAGGCGGTTGCCGACCTCAGCCACATAAAGCAGATCAATCATATCTGTGACCTCAATACCTTTGAGTTTGACCAGCTGAAACCTTACATTAAACGCGAAGTTTGCAGGAAGAGAGCTGCCCATGCCGTATATGAGAACCAGAGAACAATCAAGGCAAAAGCCGCTCTCGAAAACGGTGACATAGAGTACTTCGGCAAACTTATGAACGAGTCCCACAGGTCCCTTCGTGATGACTACGAAGTCACCGGCAAGGAACTCGACACACTCGTCGAAACCGCCTGGAAGCAGGAGGGAGTAATAGGCTCCAGAATGACCGGTGCCGGATTCGGCGGCTGTACCGTCAGCATAGTCAAAGATGACTGTGTTGACAGCTTCATTGAAATGGTCGGCCGCATTTACGAGGCTACCATAGGCTACAAGGCCGATTTCTATGTAGTTGAGATAGGGGGCGGACCCACCGAACTTTAACCTTGACTTTTAAAATACGCAAATATATAATATTCAAGCGGCCAAAATCGGCCGCATGTGTGGACCATTAGCTCAGTTGGTTAGAGCAACCGGCTCATAACCGGTGGGTCCGGGGTTCGAGTCCCTGATGGTCCACCATTTTTAGGGGTATAGCTCAGTTGGTAGAGCAGCGGTCTCCAAAACCGCGTGCCGAGGGTTCGAGTCCTTCTGCCCCTGCCACATAACAAGGTTAATTGTTGCAATTGACCTTGTTATTTTTTTATACTTTCTAACACTTTTTCTAACATCAAATATCAAGTATATTTGTTAAAGATTCGGAAATACCTTGCTTGCGTTTGACATCTAAATGTGCATATACATTTGCGGTAGTTTGAATGTCCGAATGACCTAACCACTCTTGTATATCTTTTAGTGTAAATCCTTGGGCATTGAGAAGGCTTGCACAACTATGTCGCAAATCGTGAAAACGAATGTGTTTAAACCCGTACTTTTTAAGCAATTGATTATGCTTTTTTGAAATATAGTTTGGGCGATAAGGTGTACCATTTTCTAATTTGAAAACATAATCATTCTTAATATACTCTTTACCGAAAACTTTTCTGTTATTGTTTTCGTCAACCTTCAAAGATTTGAATAACTCAATGATGTTATCAGAAAGAGGAAAACTCCTAAAACTTGACTGATTTTTTGTCTTGTCCTTCTCAACGGTAGTATGACCTTCAACTCTTGTATGTTTAATTGTGAGAGTCTTATTTTCAAAGTCTATACTGTCCCATTTGATACCAAGCACTTCACTTTTACGCAAACCAAAAGTAGCAGTAACCACATAAAGCGGGTATAGCCTTTCGTCTTTAATTGCATTGAGAAATTGATTCATTTCGTCAAGAGTAAAGAACGAATAATTGTATCTTTCAGTTTGAGGCATAGTAACAAATTGACAAGGATTTTTAGGAATTAAATCATTGAAGACCGCAAGATTCAAAACTTGATTTATAACATTTCTATGGTGCTTTAATGTAGTAGCAGACAAGCCACCTTTACCGTCAATTCTACCGTTTTCATATTTGCTATTAAAGTAGTTTTGAATTGTCTGCCGGTCCACATTTACGAGTTTAACACCGAGTGACCGGAAATAAGGAATAATGTGTGTATAGGCTTCCGATTCATAATGTTGGAATGTTACAGAATCAACCTTGATTTTTGTTTCGTCAAGCCATAATTCTACATAATCAGAGAAAAGCAAATCAGATGTAAACAACTTGGATCTATTGTCAAATTGCGATAAGATTTCACGCTTAACTTTTTCTTGTTCTCTCTTACCGCTTTTTGATGTTAAATCAGTAGCAACCCATTTTTGTTTTCGTTTACCGTTTACATCAGTAAGATTTACAACGACATAATATTTGCCGTTTTTACATTGTAGGCTACCTGTCATAACAACTCCTTTCAAAACCTACTATTGTTTACAAAGTCAATTAAGTACAGTTTGGGAATCAAATACTTTTTACCAACTTTAATTGATTTGATAGTCCCATTTTTTAACAACGAATAGACGGTATTTTTACCAAGAGATAAAGCCCTGCATACATCGTCAACGGTTAATACATCTTTGTAACTCTCAAACATATTACGAGAACTCCTTGCGCTTAAAATAGTCCTCGTGAGAATGACCAATTGCATTATCAATTCCACCATTTTCGGTAAACTCAATAATAGAATTAAAGCGCTTACAAAAAGCCACCCATTGAGAATTATCAACATATAAAAATTGAGATTCAAAAGGAATATTGCTAACAACAAAAACTGGATCTATATTAAAAAAGTGGACACGATTTGTGATAATACACTACAATAGAAGTAGACACAAAAAGGAGGTGTCCACATGGCCGGACGACAAACAAGATATGACGAGGAATTCAAGAAGTCTCTCGTCGATTTGTACCAC
>JAFSPP010000048.1 GCA_017451425.1 Clostridia bacterium
ATTGCCGAGATAGAGGACGCTTACATCCTCATAACGGACAAGAAGATTACAAACATCCAGGAGATTCTTCCCCTTCTTGAGCAGGTTCTCAAGGCCGGCAAGAAACTCGTTATCATCGCAGAGGACATCGAGGGCGAAGCTCTCGCCACTCTCCTCCTCAACAAACTCCGCGGCACATTCACCTGCGTAGCCGTCAAGGCCCCCGGCTTCGGTGACAGACGCAAGGAGATGCTTCAGGATATCGCCATTTTAACAGGCGGTACCGTTATCACATCTGACCTCGGTCTTGAATTTGCCGACACAACAGTTGACCAGCTCGGCCGCGCCGCAAAAGTTGAGATTTCCAAGGATTACACAACCATCGTAAACGGTGCCGGCGACAGCAAAGAGATCAAGGCACGTATCGCTCAGATAAGAAAGCAGATTGAGCTTACAACCTCTGACTATGACCGCGAGAAGCTCCAGGAGCGCCTTGCGAAACTCTCAGGCGGCGTTGCCGTAATCCACGTAGGTGCGGCCACAGAGACCGAGATGAAGGAGAAAAAGCTCCGCATCGAGGACGCTCTCGCAGCTACGAAGGCAGCCGTTGAGGAAGGCACTGTCGCAGGCGGCGGTGTCGCCCTTGTAAATGCAATTCCGGCTGTTGTCGCTCTCCTCGAAAATGAAGAGGATGCCGACATAAAGACCGGCATCCGCATAGTTATCAAGGCTATTGAGGAACCCGTACGTCAGATTGCGGCAAATGCCGGTCTCGAAGGTTCCGTTATTATCGATACAATCGCAAAGTCAAAGAAACTCGGTTACGGTTTCGACTTTGCAAAGGAAGAGTATGTCGACATGTTCAAGGCAGGTATCCTTGATCCGACAAAGGTTACACGCTCTGCCCTTCAGAACGCAGCCTCAGTCGCCGCTATGGTTCTTACAACCGAATCCCTGGTTGCAGACCTCCCCGACCCTCAGGCTGACGCAGCGGCAGCGGCCGCAGCCCAGGCAGCAATGGCACAGGGCGGTATGTATTGATTAAAGAAACGAGGAAGAGTTCAGACTCTTCCTCGTTTTTTGTTACTTCTTTGCCTTCGCCCTCTGGGAGAAGGTGCCCCGAAGGGGCGGATGAGGGCGCGGAGCTAAACCATCTTCTCCTGCTTGACTTTTTTGTCAATCACATGGCGTGAAGCAAGTTCGGCCGTGACCTCATCGAGTGAGATACCCATCTCGGTCATAAGCACCATTACGTGATAAGCGAGATCCGCTATCTCGTAAATCGTCTCGGCCTTGTCATCCGCTTTCGCCGCAATAATGACTTCAGTGGACTCCTCGCCCACCTTTTTGAGAATCTTATCGATTCCCTTTTCGAAAAGGTATGTGGTGTAGGAGCCCTCTTTTTTGTCTGTCTTGCGGCCTTTTATGAGTTCCATAAGGCCCTCGTATGAGAAAGAGGGATCTCCGCATACAAAGTCATTGAAACAGGAATCGGTGCCCAGGTGACAGGCAGGACCGTCCTTATTGACCTCGACGACAAGAGCATCCTTGTCGCAGTCGGCAACAATATTTACAATATGCTGGAAATTACCGGAGGTCTCGCCTTTTCTCCAGAGTTCACCGCGTGAGCGGCTCCAGAAACAGGTCTTTCCCTCCTTCATGCTTATCTCAAGGCTCTCCCTGTTCATATATGCAAGGGTGAGCACTTTTTTGCTTGTCGCATCAACGACGATGGCGGGAACAAGACCCTTCTCGTCGAATTTTATCTCATCAATCTTAACCATGATAACCTCACAATCTGACATTTATACCGTTTTCTCTCATCAGCTTCTTGAGATCCGAAATCTCCACCTCACCGAAGTGGAAGATTGAGGCCGCGAGGCCCGCATCTATGTCAGGAATCTCCTTAAAGAGAGTGATGAAGTCCTGTGCACAGCCGGCGCCGCCGGAGGCAATTACCGGGACACCTACGGCATCTTCGACGGCTTTGAGCATCTCTATGTCAAAGCCTTTTTTTACGCCGTCGGTGTCAATGCTGTTGACGACCACCTCGCCGGCGCCGTCCGCCACGCAGCGTTTAATCCAGCTGATGGCCTCC
>JAFSPP010000049.1 GCA_017451425.1 Clostridia bacterium
ATAGTAAAACCTCTTGAAGAGAGTTATGAGAAGCAGAAGCGTTTTATCTCGGATGCCGGACACGAGCTGAAGACACCTGTCTCCGTCGTAAACGCCAATGCGGAACTCCTGGAGAGGGAGATAGGTCAGAACCAGTGGCTTGAGAATATTCAGTATGAGAATGAGCGCATGGGCAATCTTGTCACGCAGCTTCTGGACCTCGCGCGTCTCGAAAATGTCGAGACGGTAAAAGAGGAGGTCAACTTCAGTAAGGTTACCGCAGGAGAGGCTCTTCCGTTCGAAAGCGTGGCTTTTGAAAAAGGCATAAGTCTTGAAACTGAAATAGAAGACAATGTATTGGTCGAAGGAAACAGCGCTCAGCTTAAACAGGTAGTATCAATACTTATTGATAATGCGCTGCGCCATTCAAAGGGCGCCAAGGTCTCCGTCGCACTTAAAAAGACGCACGGACAGGCGGTCCTGTCCGTGACAAACGAGGGCGACGAGATACCGCCGGAGCAGCGCGAGCGCATCTTTGAGCGCTTTTACCGCGCCGACGAGGCGAGGACCGGCGGCGAAAACAATTACGGGCTCGGACTTGCCATAGCAAAGTCCGTCGCAGATTCGCACGGCGGTACACTCTCCGTGGAGTGCCGCGACGGCCTCGTGGAATTTATTTTCAAAATTTAAAAAACTTCAATAAAACTTCAATCTTCCTCCCGTATCATGTGGACAACAGATACGGGAGGTTTTCTTTTATGAAGTACCGACATGAACTAAAACATGAGATTTCTTACGGCGATATGCTTGTGCTCCGTCAGAGGCTCTCTGCGGTTGCAAAGAGCGACCCGCACGCCGAAGACGGAAAGTACCTGATCCGCAGCCTCTACTTTGACAATGCGGACGACAAGGCACTCAGGGAGAAGCAGGACGGCGTAAATATCAGAGAAAAGTTTCGAATCAGATATTACAACAATGATTTGTCATTCATAAGGCTCGAGAAAAAGAGCAAGTACAACAGCCTGGGCAATAAGCAGAGCGCGCCGCTTACGGCTGAGGAGGCTCAGATGATTGTCGACGGCGACTGTGATTTTCTGGCGAAGTCCGAAAAACCCCTTTTGACAGAGTTCTATACCAAAATAAAAACTCAGGGACTTCGCCCGAAGACCATTGTCGACTACACCAGGGAACCGTTTATATTCGGCCCCGGCAATGTCCGTGTGACACTGGATTACGACATACGGACGGGACTTTGCAGTACAGATTTCCTGAACCCGGATTGCGTGACGGTGCCGGCGGGGGACAGTTCCATAATACTTGAAGTCAAATGGGACGAATACCTGCCGGACATCATCCGGGATGCGGTGCAGCTTAAGGGCTGCAGAACAGGAGCTTTTTCAAAATATGCAACATGCAGAATATATGATTAAAAAGGAGCGATCAATATGACATTCAGCGATATCTTCAAATCAAGTTTTATAAACAGCATAACGAGTGTGAGCATACTCGACATGGCAATCTCCTTGGGACTTGCATTCGTGCTGGGACTCTTCATTTACTTCGTCTACAAAAAGTCCTATCAGGGAGTGATGTATTCCTCAAGCTTCGGAACGACACTTGTTGCCCTGACGATGATAACCAATCTGGTTATCCTGGCGATTACGTCAAATGTAATCCTGTCACTCGGCATGGTCGGTGCGCTTTCAATCGTACGTTTCAGAACTGCGATTAAAGAGCCGCTGGACATAGCGTTCCTGTTCTGGGCGATAGCTGCCGGCATAGTCCTTGCAGCCGGAATGATTCCTCTGGCTCTCATAGGCAGCGCAATCATAGGCGGAGTCATCCTGCTCTTTGTAAACAAAAAGGCCCACTATACACCTTATATACTCGTTCTCTCCTGTGAGAACAGTGAATCCGAAAAGGGTGCGATGAAGTTCCTTGAGGATAAGGTTAAAAAGCTTTCCGTAAAGAGTAAGACGGCAACAAAGGGTCTTAATGAACTCAATCTCGAAGTTCGCCTCGAAGACGAGAACACGGACTTCATAAACGACCTCGGCAGCATGCCGGGCATAAACAGTGCGGTACTCGTAAGCTACAGCGGCGAGTACATGGGATAAGAAAGGAAGTGCAGACATGAAAAGAAAGATAGCGGCAACACTTATTGCTCTTACAATGATTTTAAGCCTTGCGGCCTGCGGTACGACGGGAACGTCGGGCACGGTGACTGCAAGCGGAACAAAGACAACGACAAATGCGCAGACAACATCAACTGCTCTCGATACGAGTGCTGAGTTTACGGACAGGGATCTGGAACAGACGGCTGATACGTCAAATGCAACGACTCTGACGGTCTCAGACGGTCAGGATATAACCATCAGTGAAGAGGGCGTATACATCGTCACAGGCGGTGTAAAGAATGCCACCGTAATCGTTGATGTACCCGATACCGACAAGGTTCAGATAGTGCTCAGCGATGTAACAATCACAAATGAAAGTGCCCCTGCAATCTATGTAAAGAGCGCAGACAAGGTGTTCATCACGACAACAGGCGCCAATAAGCTCACGGTATCAGGTGAGTTTGAGGCTGATGACGATACAAATCTTGATGCGGTAATCTTCTCAAAGGAAGACATCACATTAAACGGTACCGGCAGTCTGACAATCACTTCAACGGCAAACGGCATCTCCTCCAAGGACGATCTCAAGATCACGGGCGGTACAATCACCATTGACTGTGCTGAAGACGCTCTTGAAGCCAATGATTCAATCGCAATTGCAGACGGCAATGTAACAATCAAAACCGATAAGGACGGCCTTCATGCGGAATATGATGAGGATGATTCTGTAGGTTATATCTATATTGCGGGCGGCACGATTAATATTACGGCCGCAGACGACGCAATCCATGCAACCACGGTTGTCAAAATTGTCGGCGGCACCCTCAAAATTAGTGCTCACGAGGGCATTGAAGGAACGCTCATCCAGATCAATGACGGTACAATAGACATAACCGCATCTGATGATGCAATCAACGCAGGCCAGAAGTCAAAGCAGATATCTGTCGGTGTTGAAATCAATGGCGGCGATATTACCATAAACATGGGTCAGGGCGACACAGATGCAGTAGACTCAAACGGTTATCTTACCCTTGCGGGAGGTACACTTACAATCAACGCACAGTCACCTTTTGACTATGACGGACAGCTCTCATTCACAGGTACAAAACTCATAGTCAACGGTACGGAAACAACATCCGTTTCAAATCAGATGATGGGAGGTGAGGCTGCCGGTTTCGGCGGCAAAGGGAGCATGAATCCCGGAGGACAGCCTCAGGGTGAACCGCCGCAAAGCGGAGGCCCTCGCAAATAGCCCCTCATCCGTCAGCTGCGCTGACACCTTCTCCCCGGGGAGAAGGCAAAAAACACCGACCGCAGGAGGAGTACCTGCGGTCGGTGCCGTTTATAGAGGAGAAAGGGGCGGATCAGTCGGAGTTCGTCTTATGGCATTGTCCGGCCATGGCACAGTTTGCACAGCCGCAACCGCATGATGTCTTGCCGCTGCGTCTGTTTTTTATTGTTGATCTTATGATTGCAACAACAATTGCAATAAGAACGGCGGCAACAATAATCGTGCCTATGTTTGAACTGATCCATGTAATCATTGGCGGATGATCCCTTCTCTTTTGAAAATGTTATTCCTTTATCTTTACTTCTTTTGTGAGTGTTGTGGATTCCTTGTACGGACGGAAGAGCATGTAGCACATACCGGCGAGAATCGCGAGAGCGAAGATGAGGCCGACAACGCTTACATTGCCCGTGAAGAGCTTGCCGAACTGGTTTATCATGAGGGCTATGCAGTATGCAAATCCGCACTCATAAGCTACGGCAAAGGCTGTCCACTTTCCGTTGTTCATCTCTCTTCTGATTGCGCCGATTGCGGCAAAGCAGGGGGCACAGAGAAGATTGAATACGAGGAATGAGTATGCTGAAATCGGAGTGAATGCCGCAGCGAGATTTGCATAGGCATTGCCTGTTGCTCCGTAGAGAATACCCATTGTTCCGACGATATTTTCCTTTGCAACAAGACCTGTGAATGAAGCGACTGCTGCCTGCCATGTACCCCAGCCGAGAGGAGCGAAGATCCAGGCAATGCCGTTGCCTATGGCTGCGAGAATTGACATATCAAGTTCTTCTTCTTCGAGCATACGGAAGCCTTCCGGAGTGAATCCGAAGAAGGATACGAACCATACGAATATGGTTGAAAGCAGGATGATTGTTCCGGCCTTCTTGATGAAGGACCAGCCACGCTCCCACATTGAACGGAGGACGTTCTTCAGGGTAGGCATATGGTAAGCCGGAAGTTCCATGACGAACGGTGCGGGATCACCGGCAAAAGGCTTTGTTTTCTTAAGCATGATACCGGAGATGATAATCGCTGCCATTCCTATGAAGTATGCTGATACGGAAACCAATGACTTGGAAAAGTCGGAACCGCCGAAGATTGCACCGGCAACCATTGCGATAAACGGAATTTTGGCACCGCAGGGGATGAATGTTGTTGTCATAATTGTCATACGGCGGTCGCGTTCGTTCTCGATTGTACGAGAGGCCATGATACCGGGAATTCCGCAGCCCGTGCCGATAAGCATAGGGATGAAGGACTTGCCGGAGAGGCCGAACTTTCTGAAAATACGGTCAAGTACAAATGCGATACGAGCCATATAACCGCACGCCTCAAGGAAGGCGAGCATGAAGAAGAGTACGAGCATCTGAGGAACGAAGCCGAGTACGGCACCTACACCGGCGACAATACCGTCGAGTATGAGTCCTCTGATTACCGCGCCTGCGCCTTCTTCGGGAACATGTAGGGCATTGAGGAGTCCCTCAAAAAGAGCGGGGACACCGGGTACCCAGACACCGTATGCTGACGGGTCAGGCTCCTCTTCGAATTTTTCAAGAGTTGCCACAGCCTCTTTGTAGTCATCAAGGGAAGCTGTTTCTGTCTCGATGGCAAGAGTCTCCTCGTCTTCGACTTCGTATTCAAAGTCACCTGTGGGAGCTTTGCCGTTTTCTTCGACATAAGCGTCGTAGCCGTCAACGATAAGGGAGGCGGTACCATAGGCTTCGGCATCTTCGTTATAGGCTTTTGAACCGATGCCCAGAAGGTGATATCCGTCACCGAAGAGACCGTCGTTTGCCCAGTCAGTTGCCGGAGCGCCGACACCGACCATTGCAACCCAGTAAACAAAGAACATGATTATTGCGAAAATCGGGAGGCCGAGCCAGCGGTTGGTGATAATCTTGTCTATCTTGTCTGACTGAGTGAGATTGTCAGCCGTCGCCTGTTTTTTGTAGCAGGCCTTCAGCATTTCGGAGATATAGACATAGCGCTCATTTGTGATGATTGACTCGGCATCGTCGTCGAGTTCCTTCTCGACAGCCGCAATATCTGATTCGATGTGATCGAGAGTCTCTTTCGGAAGATTCAGTTTTTCGAGTACTTTTTCATCGCGCTCGAAGAGTTTTATTGCGTACCAGCGCTGCTGCTCCTCGGGAAGTCCGTGAACGGTGGCTTCCTCAATGTGGGCAAGCGCGTGCTCGACAGTTCCCGAGAACGAGTGCTGGGGGATAGTCTTGGTATTTTTCGCAGCTTTTATAGCCGCATCACAGATCTCGGTGAGACCCGTCTCTTTGAGGGCGGAGATCGGAATGATTTTGCATCCGAGCTGACGCGAAAGTTCATCAATGTCTATCTTGTCGCCGTTTTTCTCGACAAGATCCATCATGTTTATTGCCAGAACTACGGGGATTCCGAGTTCCGTGAGCTGTGTAGTGAGATAGAGGTTACGCTCGAGGTTCGTACCGTCAATGATGTTGATTATCGCGTCGGGACGCTCCTCAATAAGATAGTTACGCGCAACGACTTCTTCAAGTGTATAAGGGGAAAGGGAGTATATGCCGGGAAGGTCTGTGATAATTACATCGTCATGCTTTTTCAGCTTGCCTTCCTTTTTTTCAACAGTAACACCCGGCCAGTTGCCGACAAACTGATTGGAACCGGTCAGGGCATTGAACAATGTGGTCTTACCGCTGTTGGGGTTACCCGCAAGGGCAATTCTTGTGCTCATTACTTTATTTTCCTTCCTATTTTACTTCTATCATTTCGGCATCCGCTTTACGAAGCGAGAGTTCATAGCCGCGTACCGTTATTTCAACGGGATCGCCGAGCGGCGCTACTTTGCGTACGTATATTTCAACGTTCTTTGTGATTCCCATGTCCATAATGCGGCGTTTTACCGCACCTTCGCCATGGAGCTTCACAACCGTTACGGTATCTCCGATTTTTACATCTCTTAAAGTTTTCATGCAACAAAACCTCCCTAAACCATTATTTTTCTTGCCATCTCATTGCTGATGGCAATTCGGGTATCTTTAACGTTTACGATTACATTACCGCCGAGAGAGGTGATGACAGTAACCGTTCCGCCGATATTGAAACCTAAGTCTTCAAGGTGCTGTTTCATTTCGGGGCTTCCGCCGATTCTTTTTATGATGTTTTCTTCACCGACATTTGCAAGAGCCAGTGGCATCATTCATATCCCTCCTTGGTTAGCCTTCGCTAACTTACATACATTATAGTTACCTATGGCTAACTTGTCAAGGGGCAGGGCACGTAATTTGCTTTATTTATAAAATCGTACTATAATTAGCGCTATGTAATTACTGATTCGGAGGTAGACAAATGGCATTACAGGAATCAGGGGAGATGTACCTCGAGACAATCCTTATTCTTTCAAAGGAAAAGAATGTCGTAAGGGCAATAGATATTGCTGAATATATGGGCTTTTCAAAGCCCTCTGTCAGCCGCGCCCTGAACAAGCTTCGTGAAGAGAAATACATCATTACCGACAGTGACGGCTACATCGCCTTTACGGAATCGGGCAGAAAGGCTGCTGAAAGGGTTTATAAGATGCATGTTACCCTGACAAAGATTCTTGTCGGCATAGGTGTTGATGAAAAGACGGCTTCCGAGGATGCCTGCCGGATGGAACATGTCCTGAGTGATGAGTCCTTCGAGGCAATATTAAAGCACGCAAAGAAATACATTGATAATTAAGGAACAGTATGGCAGTTAAAAACATTTATATACAGGGTGCCAGGGAGCACAACCTGAAAAACATATCGCTGACAATACCGAGAGATAAGTTTGTCGTGTTTACGGGACTTTCCGGATCCGGCAAATCATCTCTTGCGTTCGATACAATCTATGCTGAAGGACAGAGACGCTATATGGAGTCGCTGTCCTCTTATGCGCGCCAGTTCCTGGGACTTATGGAAAAGCCCAAGGTTGAGCTCATAGAGGGCCTCAGCCCGGCTATTTCGATAGATCAGAAAACGACCTCGAAGAACCCGCGCTCGACCGTAGGCACAGTCACTGAGATCTATGATTATATGCGTCTTCTCTATGCGCGTATAGGCATACCGCACTGTCCGGTCTGCGGCAAGGAAATCAAGGCACAGTCGATTGACCAGATAGTCGATCAGGTCCTTGATCTGGACGAAGGAACGAAGATCCAGATTATGGCACCGATTGCCAGGGGCAAGAAGGGCGAGTATACAAAAGAGCTGGAAGACTGCGCAAAGAAGGGCTTTGTACGAGCCCGTGTGGACGGCGAAGTACGTGAGCTGTCCGAAAAAATCAAGCTCGACAAGAACATAAAGCACAAGATTGAGATAATCGTCGACAGACTTGTCATAAAGGACGGAATCAGGACCAGACTCGCTGATTCCGTTGAGACCGCCTCAGGTCTTGCAGGCGGCATAGTTCTTGTCGATGTCATAGGCGGTTCGGAACTTGAGTTTTCGCAGACGTTTGCGTGTCCCGAACACGGTATATCGCTCGACAAACTGCAGCCGCGTATGTTCTCTTTCAACAACTATTACGGAGCCTGCCCGAAGTGTTCGGGTCTCGGCGAGTACACCTCAATCGATGAGGATCTTCTCATTCCCGACAAGTCCAAGTCGATAAGGGAAGGTGCGCTTAATATTTACGGCTGGACCAATGTTGACGGCGGCACCATGGCGGAGATGTTCTTTGCCGGAATTGCCCGTCACTACGGCTTTTCCATTGATGTTCCCGTCTCTGAGATGAAGAGGGAGGACCTCGATAAAATCCTGTACGGAACGCAGGGTGAGAAGATACATTATGTCCACGACGGACGACACAGTCACTCCGAGTGGAACGGCAAGTTCGAGGGCATAATTCCGAATACCCTCAGAAGGTATAACGAGACGAATTCCGAGATTTCAAGGCGCGCAATAGAGCAGATTATGTCCACTCATGAGTGTGAGGAGTGTCATGGTCAGCGACTCAATCCCATTTCACTGGCTGTCACGGTCGGAGGTCTCAATATACGTCAGCTGACTGACCTTTCTGTCGCTGCCGAACTCGAATTCTTTGAAAACCTGAAACTGACAGAGAGGGAAGCTACGATTGCGGAACTCATTCTTAAAGAGATAAAGTCCAGACTGAAGTTTTTATGCTCGGTCGGTCTTGAATATTTAAACCTTTCTCGCAGGGCGGGCACGCTGTCCGGCGGCGAGTCCCAGAGAATACGTCTGGCGACGCAGATAGGTTCGTCTCTCATGGGCGTACTCTATATTCTCGACGAGCCGTCAATCGGTCTTCATCAGCGCGACAACGACAAACTCATTGACACCCTGAAGGGTCTGCGCGACCTCGGCAATACGCTGATTGTCGTTGAGCACGATGAAGATACAATGCGTGCTGCGGACTATATTGTCGATATCGGCCCCGGCGCGGGAGTCAGGGGCGGTGAGGTTGTCTTTGCCGGTACACCGGCAGAGATTGTGAAGTGCAGGAACTCCGTCACCGGCCAGTTCCTGTCCGGCAAGA
Source organism: Clostridia bacterium (assembly GCA_017451425.1). Classification (GTDB taxonomy): domain Bacteria; phylum Bacillota; class Clostridia; order Oscillospirales; family Acutalibacteraceae; genus UBA1227. The sequence continues at coordinate 8,896 of JAFSPP010000049.1, forward strand.
GAAAGATTCCGGTACCGGAGAAGAGGAGAACCGGAAACGGCAATTACCTCACGGTAAAAGGCGCCGCGGAAAACAATCTCAAGGACGTCGACGTAAAGATTCCTCTCGGCACTTTTACCTGTGTTACGGGCGTTTCCGGCTCGGGTAAATCCTCATTGGTAAATGAAGTTATCCAAAAGACCCTTGCGCGTGATCTCAACCGCGCGAAGGCATTTCCCGGCAAGTGCAAGGAGATTACGGGTCTTGAGTATCTCGACAAGGTCATAGATATAGACCAGTCGCCGATAGGCAGACAGCCTTCCTCAAACCCCGCTACCTATACCAATCTCTTCAACGATATACGTTCCTTGTTCGCCGCCACTTCAGAGGCGAAAATACGCGGCTACGCGCCCGGCAGATTCTCGTTTAACGTAAAGGGCGGACGCTGCGAATCCTGCAAGGGTGACGGTATCGTAAAGATCGAGATGCACTTCCTTGCTGATGTATATGTACCCTGTGAGATCTGCGGAGGCAGCCGCTATAACCGTGAGACCCTTGAAGTACACTACAAGGGCAAGAATATCGCCGAAGTCCTCGCTATGACCGTTGATGAGGCTGTTGAATTCTTCGATGCGGTTCCGAGAATCAGGAACCGCCTTCAGACACTGAAGGATGTCGGCCTCGGCTATGTGGCTCTCGGCCAGCCTGCGACCACGCTCTCGGGCGGTGAAGCGCAGCGCGTAAAGCTCGCCACGGAGCTTTCAAAGAGGGCGACGGGCAGGACTTTCTACATACTTGATGAGCCTACGACCGGTCTTCACTCGGCGGATGTCGAGAAGCTCCTGGAAGTTCTTCAGAGGCTCGTTGATGCGGGTAATACCGTACTTGTAATCGAGCATAATCTGGATGTCATCAAATCTGCGGATTATATTATCGATCTCGGTCCCGAGGGAGGAGATAACGGTGGTCAGGTCATTGCCGCCGGAACTCCCGAAGAGGTTGCGAAAGTCAAAAAGTCCTATACGGGACAGTACTTGAAAAAGGTACTGTAATAAGATAGAATATACACAGTATTTTTATTTAGGAGTTTTCTTATGCTCGCTTGGATTTTCGGGGCTGAGTCCTCATTTTCAAAAGCTTTGGTGTATAACCTTCTTTCCTGCTCTGCTGTTTTGCTGTTCGGAGCTTTTGCCTACGCTGTTCTTGTGGGCTTCCCGTCAGTTCTGGCAATGATTGCAAACAGGAAATGATTAAAAGCCCGGCAGACTGCCGGGCTCATTATCTTTAAGAGAAGGAGAACGTAAATGGCGGAACAGATGACTTTTTCACCGCAGGAACTTGAATACTTATCACTTCTGGCAAAGGATTTCCCGACTGCGCAGGACGCAGTGACGGAGATTATAAATCTTCATGCCATCTTAAATCTTCCGAAGGGCACGGAGCATTTTATGTCGGATATCCACGGCGAATATGAGGCTTTCACCCATATTCTCCGTAATGCCTCCGGTGCTATAAAGGAGAAAATAGACGAACTCTTCGTAGACAGGCTTGACGACGATCAGCGCGCCACGCTTGCAACCCTCGTCTACTATCCGTCAGAAAAAACGGAGGACATAACCGATGAGATGACAGATGATGTGAAGGATGACTGGTATCGGACCAACCTCTCATACCTCATCGAGCTCTGCAGATATGTCTCGACGAAATACACTCGTTCAAAGGTCCGTAAGGCCATACCGAAAGGCTATGCCTACGTGCTTGACGAGCTGCTTAATACTGACTATACGCTCCATAACAAAAGGGAGTATTATGACAATATCATCGATTCGATAATCCGTATGAAGAAGGCTCCTGAATTCATTCAGGTCATCTGCCATGTCATACAGCGTCTTATTGTCGATCACCTTCATATTGTCGGCGATATATTTGACCGCGGCCCGCGTGCAGATATCGTTATGGAGGACCTTATAAAACACCACAATGTCGACATCCAGTGGGGAAATCACGACATAGTCTGGATGGGCGCGGCTTCGGGCTCGCGTGTCTGCATTGCCACGGTGCTTTCCAACTCGATCAGGTACAACAATCTCCACGTCGTTGAAAACGGTTACGGCATAAGCCTTCGCCCGCTCGCTGTCTTTGCGAACGAGCATTACGCAAATTCCGATACATCGCGCTATGTCGCAGATATTGACGACACCGATGAGACCGGTAAGAAACTCACCGTAAAGGACCTTACCCAGACCGGACGTATGGCAAAGGCCATAACGATTATTCTTTTCAAACTCGAGGGCCAGACAATCATGCGCAATCCGGATTTCGGCATGGATGACAGGCTTCTTCTGGATAAGATTGACTATGAACGCGGCACGATTGTGCTCGGCGGAAAAGAGTATGAGCTGCTCGACAAGGACTTCCCGACAATTGATCCGAAGAATCCTTACGATCTGACGGATGAAGAGGAGGAGGTAATGGCTGAAATAAGGGCCAATTTCCGCGCCTCTGAAAAACTTCAGAAACACGCGAGATTCCTTTTCTCAGCCGGCTCAATGTATCGCTGCTACAACGGAAATCTGCTCTTCCACGGCGCAGTTCCGATGGATGAGGAGGGCAATTTCAGGAAGTTTGTTTACGGCGGAAAAGAGTACTTCGGAAAGGCTCTCTTCGATTATTGCAACCGCCAGGCAAAGAAGGGCTTCTTCTCGCCTGAGGGCAGTGACGACAAACAGACCGGCACCGACTTTATGTGGTGGCTCTGGTGCGGACGCTTCTCACCGCTTTTCGCGCGTGATAAGATTACAACTTTCGAGCGCAGGCTCATAGGCGACAAGGAACTCATAAAAGAGGCCAAAGATCCCTATTACACCGTTGTTCAGACGGCTGCAGGCTGCGAGTATATTCTCCGCGATTTCGGTCTCGGCGGCCCGCATTCCCACATTGTCAACGGACATACGCCCGTAAAGGCCGGATCGGGTGAGAACCCGATAAAAGGCGAGGGCAAACTCATCGACATAGACGGCGGCTTCTGCAAAGCTTATCAGAAGACCACCGGTATTGCCGGTTATACGCTCATCTACAACTCATATATGATGAGACTTTCCTCTCATGAGGCATTCACTTCACGTGAAGATGCGATAAAGAATAACAGGGATATACTTTCCGCATCTGTTGTTTTTGAGCGTCTCGACGACCGTATTAAAGTTGGAGAGACAGATAAAGGAAAACTGCTCAAGGCACAGATGGCGAGTCTTGAAAAACTCCTGGCCGCATACAAGCAGGGCGTTATTCAGGAATCTCAGCAATAGCGAAAAGACAAAAGGGCTGCCCTTTCGGGCGGCCCTTTTATAATATTGCAAGAAACTATAAGTTGAGATATAATAGTTACTTGTATTTTGTAACAAGAGGAATTTTGATGGAACGCAAAAAATGGAAACTGGCACAACTGAACAAAGATCTCGCAGCCGAGATTGCCGAGAAGTATTCGGTTGATCCGTTTGTTGCGCTCATACTTGCCGAACGCGGAATATCCGCTCCGGATGAGATAGCTGACTTTCTCGGAAGAGAACAGCAGGAGGTTGATCCTTTCCTTCTTCCGGACATGCAGAAGGCGGTAGACAGAATCAACGATGCGATTTTCAGCTTTGAGAGAATATGCATCTACGGCGACTACGATGCTGACGGTATAACCTCCACCGCCGTACTTTACTCCTATCTTGAGATGCAGGGCGCGAATGTCACTTATCTGCTCCCGGACCGCACCGAGGACGGATACGGTTTGAGCCGCGGAGTGGTCGACAAGATCAAGGCCCTCGGCACCGACCTTATCATCACAGTCGACAATGGTATCTCAGCCGTCGAAGAGGCTGAGTACATAAAAGAGCAGGGAATGGAGCTCATTGTTACGGATCACCACTTAGTCGGTGACGAGCTTCCGGACTGCGTAGCGGTTGTCGACCCTCACCGCGACGATGCGGAATGCCCTTTCAAAGACTACTGCGGTGTCGGTGTTGCATTTAAACTCTGCTGTGCAATAGAAGGTGACAGCGCAGCTGTAACGGAGGACTTCATAGACCTTGTCGCGCTCGGCACCATTGCCGACATAGTCCCGCTTAAAGGGGAGAACAGACGAATTGTCAAACTCGGCCTCGCCTCGATGAATGCTTTCAGGCGCCCCGGCATTGACGCACTCGCGAGAGTTGCCGGTCTCGAGGACAAGGAGATTCTCTCGACAAATATATCCTTCGGCCTCGCTCCGCGTATCAATGCCGCAGGACGAATGGAACATGCCGAGAAGGCCCTTGAACTGCTCCTCTGCGAAGAACCCGAAATCGCAGCTGAGATGGCAAATGAGCTCAACGAGGCCAATACGAAGAGACATGAGGCGGAGGACTTTATCCTCGGCCAGACAAAGGAACTCTTCATTGAGCATCCTGAGTATACCCATACTCCCGTAATCATAACCTACGGGCACGGATGGCACGAGGGCGTACTCGGAATAGTCGCTTCAAAGCTCACCGACATGTACCAGCGTCCTTCCATTGTCCTCTCAATCCGTGAGGACGGAACTGCACGCGGCTCAGCGCGCAGTGTTGAGGGCTTCTCAATCTTTGATGCCCTTTCGGCTTGCTCGGATTATCTTGAGGTCTTCGGCGGTCATTCACAGGCTGCGGGACTTACCCTCAGAACCGACAGCATTCCCGATTTCATAACTGCTATGTGTAATTATGCGGATAAACTCCCCGAGTTTTATCCCGTTCTCAATATTGACTGTAAACTCAACACGGAGAGCATAGACATAGCTCTCATAGACTCACTCAGGTATCTTGAACCTTTCGGCTGTGAGAATACTTCTCCTGTTTTCGGCATCTATGACCTTGTTGTCGACGGTGTCAGCGAACTCGGTGACAGGAAACAGCATCTGCGCATCTATGCCCATAAAGACGGCAGACAGAGCCAGATAACACTTATGGACTTCAACGCGAAGCCCGGCGAGTTCCCGTACAGGCAGGGTGACAGATTCGATGCAGTCGTATCTCTCAGCAAAAATGTCTGGAACGGCCAGGAACGTGTCTCAATCGTTTTGAAGGGTTCCAGGCCCGCCGGTGCTGATGACGACCTTATGGTCCGCTGTGTAAAACTCTACGACAAGGTCACGCTCCGTGCAGAACTCACTCCCGGAGAGGCTGAGTTTGCCATGCCTGACAGACCGCTGTTCGCAAGACTTTACACATTTCTTAAGAAAAACACGGGGCTCACCCTCGCTTCACTCGAATATATTGCCGCCAGGATTTGTGAAAACGGTGATAATCTCTGCCGGACACGTGTGGCTCTGCTCGCTATGTCCGAACTCGGCATTGTGACCGTGAACAGAGACGGCAGTATAGTTCTGCCGGAGGCCGAGGCGAAAGTGGACCTCGATTCCGCTCCTACCATGGAGTATCTGAAGGAGATGAAAAAGATTGGCTGACTATGACGACAAGTTCGGCGAACTTGAAGCCCTGCTGTCCGAGCAGTATTCGGACGAGGAAAAGCAAAAGATAATAGACGCATACAGGTTCGCCAGAGAAGCTCACAGCGGCCAATGCAGATATTCCGGGGAGCCGTACATCATGCATCCCGTAGCCGTGGCGCGTATTCTTTTCGATCTCGGTATGGATTATGAGTCCGTCATGGCGGCTCTGCTTCACGATACCGTTGAAGACACCGAGACCGGTATAGACAACCTGCGTGAACTCTTCGGCGACGATGTAGCGACACTCGTTGACGGCGTCACGAAACTCGGCAAGGTGCCTCTTGAAACCAGGGAGGAGAGACAGGCCGAAAACATCCGCAAGATGTTCATAGCGATGTCCAAGGACATCCGTGTCGTTATCATAAAACTTGCGGACCGTCTCCACAATATGCGTACTCTTGAGTACATGCGTGACCAGAAACAGCGCGACAAGGCTCAGGAGACACTTGAAATCTATGCTCCCATAGCTCACCGCCTCGGTATCAGAACAGTCAAGGAGGAACTTGAGGACCTCTCTATCCGCTATCTCGACCCCGTGGGCTACAAGGAGATAGAGGAACTCGTAAACAGAAATGACAAGGTTCATCCGAACTTTATCCCGGATACAATCGCCGTCATCTCGCAGCGTGTACATGAACTGATTCCCGATGCTCAGATTGACGGCCGCAGAAAGAGCGTACACGGCATATACCGCAAGATGTATATTCAGAACCGTGAGTTCGATGAAATCTACGACGTGTATGCCATACGTATAATCGTCGACAACGTAGTTGACTGTTACAACTGTCTCGGTATCATCCACGACATGTACCATTCACTTCCGGGACGTTTCAAGGACTATATCAGCATACCGAAGTCGAACATGTATCAGTCGCTTCATTCCACTGTAATCAGTCCGGAAGGCATTCCCTTTGAGGTCCAGATAAGGACCTGGGAGATGCATCATACCGCTGAATACGGAATCGCTGCGCACTGGAAGTACAAACTCGGTGTGGAGGGCAAGGACGGCGACTTTGAGAAACGTCTTGCCTGGGTACGCCAGATTCTTGAAAACCAGAAGGATGCCGATGACGTCGAGGACCTCGTAACTACGCTTAAGACGGACTTCATTCCAGACGATGTATTTGTATTTACACCCAAGGGTGATGTCATCAATATTCCTTACGGTTCAACCGTAATTGACTTTGCCTATGCGATTCACACACAGGTAGGTCATAAAATGACGGGCGCGAAGGTCGACGGCCGTATTGTACCGATTGATTATCAGGTCAAGACGGGCCAGATTGTCGAAATCCTTCGCTCCAACGATCCTAACAAGGGCCCTTCGCGCGACTGGCTCAAGATAGTCACAACCTCAAGTGCGCGCACGAAAATACGCGGCTGGTTCAAGAGGGAACGCCGCGCCGAAAACATTGTCGAGGGCAAGGATCAGTTTGACAAGGAGCTCCGCAAGAACAATATCCGTCTCTTTGATGAGGAACTCGATGAATTCGTTAAAACACTGGCGACCAAGAAGGGCTTTGACGAACCCGATGAGTTCTTTGCCGCCATAGGTTACGGCAGTATATCTCTCGAGAAACTCATGCCTTTCATGAAGGATGAGTACACGAGAATCCTGAAGGCCTCCGAGACGCCGCGTGACGAGATAAAGGTCACCGGTACGCCTCACCATGTCACGAGTTCCGAAGGAATCGTGGTGGAGGGTATAGACAACTGCTTCGTAAAACTCGCCAAGTGCTGCAACCCGCTCCCGGGTGACGAAATAATAGGCTTCGTAACGCGCGGACACGGCGTCTCGGTCCACAAGAGGGACTGCAGCAATGTGCCTGAAAACCTGGCAGATGCACCCGAGCCCGACAGGTGGATAAGAGTATACTGGGACAAGAACCTCAAAGAGGAATTCAACGCCACACTCAACATCTACTGTATTTCCCGTATCGGACTTATGGCAGATGTATCCACGACGCTCGCTTCCATGCACGTCGATATCCGTTCCATATCTACAAGGAATCAGAAGGACGGCACCAAGGTGCTTACGATGACAATTGCCGTAAACGGTGTTGAACACTTCAACAATGTTACCAAATTCCTGAAGAAAATCGACGGCGTACTCGCCGTAGAGAGAACCGGAGTCTGAGTATGAAAGTTACAAAAATTGTGTTGGGACCCATTGAGACAAACTGCTACGTAGTCCTCGAGGAACAGTCGGGACTCGGAGCGGTTATAGATCCTGCGCTCTGCACGGATGAACTCCTGGCAGCCATAGAGAACTCCGGTATGACAAAACTTCAGTTCATAATTCTGACCCATGGTCATTCAGACCATATCCTCGGAGTGTATGACCTCAAGCAGAAATATCCGGATGCCATTGTTGTGATAGGTGACGATGATGAAATATGTCTCATGAACTCCAACTGTTCGCTTGCATCCGATCAGGGCTTTGAACAGCATCCCATGCATGCCGACAAGACCGTAAAGGACGGAGACACATTCTATTTCGGTCCCATAGAGGTGAAAGCGGTATCCACACCGGGCCATACTCCCGGCAGTATCTGCTATCTGTTTGACAATATCATGTTTTCCGGAGACACGCTGTTCTGCCGTACCTGCGGAAGGACGGACCTCTTCCGCGGCAACCTTGCCGACATGCACAACTCAATCCAGAAACTCGGCAAGCTCAACGGCGACTATATTGTCTGTCCCGGACACGGTATTTCAACCACGCTTGATGCCGAGCGAAAGACAAATCGTTTCATGAGGAAGATAGAATGGTCCTTGCTGTAAACGGTAATTCTTATGCCTATGAGCTTGAGAAACTGACTTCCTGTTTCTTCCCGGAAGAGCATGTGACCGTATTGATTGACGGTCTGCTCAAGGACGGGTCAGAGCCCGGCGACGAGGCGCTCGGAGCCGCAGAGAAAGTGACGGTCAAAGTCGTCAGGGAGGACGTGACAACAGTCACGGTCTTCTTTGAGAAAGACGGGGAGACCGTCTGCAGACTCTCGGACAGCGGAAACTTCAACGACAGGTCCCTTGCGGACTCTGCCGACAGCACGGAGCTTCGCTGTGCGCAGTTGCTTTACAGGCTTCTCTCAGAAGTCACCGGCCTTGACCTCGGTTGGGGCATACTTACGGGAATACGTCCCTCAAAACTTCTCCTTCGCCTTATCTCCGAAAAGGGAGAAGAGGAGGGAATCTCATATTTCGAAAACTGTTTCCTGGTCAGTCCGAAGAAGGTGAAACTCGCTCACTCGGTCGGTCTTGCCGAAAACAGAATTATCGGGTTTTCAAATCCCGAATCTTTCAGTCTTTATATCTCGATACCCTTCTGTCCGACGCGTTGCTCATACTGCTCGTTTGTCTCGAGTGCCATGAACACGCCGACGGCAGAGAAGGCGTTCGTACCTTATTTTGAAAATCTCCTCGAAGAGATAAAATACACTGCGCAGATTGCGGATGAATGCGGCATTAAAATGCGCTCCGCATATGTTGGCGGCGGAACACCGTCGACACTGAGCGCGGAGCAGACCGCACTGCTGCTCAAAACCGTGAGAGACGGTTTTGACATGAGCGACTGCCTTGAATTCACCTTTGAAGCAGGCAGGCCTGACACCATCACAGATGAAAAGCTCTCAGCCTGCCGCGAAGGCGGTGTTGACCGTATCAGCATAAATCCGCAGACAATGGTCGACGGTGTGCTTGCGGCAGTCGGCAGACGCCACACGGCGCAGGATGTCATTGATGTCTTCAATGACGCCCGCCGCCTGGGCTTCACCAACATCAACATGGATCTCATCGCGGGTCTTCCCGCCGATGATTTTGAAGGCTTCAAGTACAGCCTCGAAGAGCTGATCGGTCTTTCGCCGGAGAGCATTACGGTCCATACGCTCGCCTACAAGCGCTCCTCGGACCTCTCCTATGAAAACGGGCTCTTCTCGGCCACGCGCGACATTGCGCGCATGGTGGATTTCGCGAACGACTCGCTCTACGAGAACGGCTACATCCCTTATTACATGTACCGTCAGGCGAAGTCTGTCGGAAACCTTGAGAATGTGGGCTGGTGCAGACCGGGCTTTGAGTCGGCATATAACATTTTCATGATGGAGGAGTGCCACACGATTCTCGCCTGCGGCGCCGGAGCCGTCACCAAACTCAAAGAACCTGCGGGTGATGAAATTGAGCGTGTTTTCAATTTCAAATACCCGTTTGAATACAATCAGAATTTTGCTGAGCAGATTAACCGAAAGAAAGCGGTAAAGATATTTTATGGACAGCATAGTTTACCAAAAGATGGTCAATAAAGAGGTCATCACGAATCCAATTGAATATGTCAGCAAGTGTGAACGCGCATATTCCGCAAGTCTTCAGCAGATTATGCGTGAGATTATCGCGCGCCCCGGAGATAACAAGATAATCCTTCTCTCCGGACCCAGTTCCTCCGGAAAGACTACCGGTGCGAACATGCTTGCACGTCTGTTCCAGAAAGAGGGATGTGACGCAAACGTCATTTCTCTCGATGACTTCTACAGAAACCGTGACGATATCGAGCCCGGACCGGACGGACAGCGCGATTTTGAGGTCGTATCGGCCCTGGACCTGGAACTCATACAGAAGACTCTCAGGGAGCTCATAGAGAACGGTGAGACCATGCTCCCGTATTTTGACTTCGGCTCCGGTAAACGTACTGACAACGTCTTTAAACTCCATCTCGACAAGGGCGATGTAGTTATCATTGAAGGACTTCATGCCATAAATCCGATATTCACGGAGGGAATTGACAGCGACTGTATTCTCAGGATCTACGCTTCAACCCGCTCCGATATTCTCGATGAGGACGGTTCCGTGCTGTTCGGAAGACGTGACGTGCGTTTCTTACGCCGCACAATACGTGACAACAACTTCAGAAACGCTCCGGTAGACCTGACCTTTTCCATGTGGAACAAGGTACTTGAGGGTGAGGACAAATACCTCGTACCCCTAATAGATCTTGCAGATTATCAGATAAACTCGCTTCATCCTTATGAGATGTGCATCTACAAGGATATTCTTCTGAAACTCTTTGCCGATGTTGCACCTGACAGCGAGTATTACAAATATGCGGAAGAGCTCAAAAAGCGCCTTGAAAAGGTGACAAGCCTCGGCAAGGACATAATTCCCAAGAGCTCGCTCCTCCGTGAATTCGTAGGGTAGGAGGTGCGACTTGGAAGAGAAGAAACAACAGGGACAATCCCTCCTTCGCGGCGCCATGATACTGATGATGACGACAGTTCTCGTTCACGTCATCAATATCTTCTATAAAATACCGATAACCTATATCATCGGAGAGATAGGCCGCGGATACTTTACAACTGCATACGAACTCTATACACCGATCTACGCCATTTCAATGGCAGGACTGCCTGTGGCGGTCTCAAAGATGATTTCCGAGCGCATGGCGACGGGAAGGTATAAAGAGGTAAGAAAGGTCAGGGATGCAGCGAAGCGAGTCTTCCTTGTCACCGGTATAGTCGGCACATTGCTGATTCTCGGTCTCGCTTATCCTTTCTCACATTACCTGGTAGGTTCTCCCAAGGCTTTCTACAGCATTCTCGCCATCGGACCTTCAATATTCATCTGTTGCGTCATGTCGACCTACAGAGGCTATTATGAAGGTCTCCGCAATATGCGTGTGACCGGTTATTCCCAGGTGTTCGAATGCATAGGCAAGCTCTTCTTCGGCATCCTGCTCTCGCAGCTCGTGCTGAACAGGGGACTTAATGAGTATCGCGCACACGGCACTGCTTTCGGCATACCGTGTGAGACAAAGGCTGATGTCATAAATGCCGTTGCGCCTTACTCGGCAGCTGCGGCCATATTCGGCGTCACTGTCGGAACGCTCCTGGCTCTGTTCTTCTGTTTCGTTGTCTATCACTCACGCGGTGACGGTATAACGGAGGAAGAACTGCTCGGCTCACCCGAACCCGAGGAGACCGGAAAACTCGTTAAGACGCTTATAAATACCGTTATACCGATAGCTACATCGGCACTTGTCTTAAACATTACCAATTTTATTGATACAACCACTGTCCAGAGCAGGCTCAAACATGCTGTTGCGGCAGGCGAAGGTGTAATACGCGGCATGTATCCCGTTATCAATGACATGGACATAGCCACGGAGGATATCAAGGACTTCCTCTACGGCTGCTACGGCGTCGCGCTCGACTTCCGCAACCTGATACCCACTGTCATCATGACTCTCGGCGTAAGCGCAATACCTGTGCTTGCCGCCGCTTACTCCACTTCGGATCACGAGAAGATGCAGGGAGCCATAAGGACCGTTATAAAAACAGCGGCACTCCTTGCAGTACCGGCGGGCTTTGTCATGGCAGCTATTTCGCTTCCCATGCTTCGCGTACTTTATCCTTTAAGCAAAACAGTTGATATCTCCGCGCCTTATGTCGCGATTTTCGGAGGCTTTGCGCTGTTCCTTGCCGTATCAACGCCGATCAACAACATGCTTCAGGCGGTCGGCAGGGCAGATGTACCCGTAAAATCGCTGCTTGTCGGCGCGACGGTCAAGATCATCTGCAATTTTGTCCTGGTAGGCAATCCGGAAATCAACATCAAAGGTGCACCTATCGGCACTGTGCTCTGCTATATCGTCATAGTGCTGAACAACCTTCTGGTTCTTCTGAAAGTTACAGGTTGTAAACTGGATTGGACGGACTGTCTGATCAAGCCGATAATGGTCGGAACCCTTGCAGGAGGGGCAAGTTTCCTTTCTGTTTACCTCTTTACGCCTTATCTGGCGAGCGGTTTGGTTTGTATAGTTTCACTAATCGCGGCCATCTTTGTTTGGCTAATTTCACTAATGCTTTTCAAAGTTCTTACAAAAAGTTACATTTTATCTCTTCCAAAAGGCCAAAAAATCGCGAAAGTACTTGAAAAACTGAAAGTTTTAGGTTAATATGTCAATTGTAGTTCGGACATTTGGTATCCACAATATTTTGTGGTTTGCCGAACCAAAACATTTAGAATTTTTTTAATGGAGGACTAAAAATGAACAAATCTGAACTTATTGCAGCAGTAGCAAAAGATGCTAACCTCTCCAAGAAAGACGCTGAAGCAGCAGTTAACGCTGTAACAGCTAACATCACAAAGGCTCTCAAGAAGGGCAACAAGGTTCAGCTCGTTGGCTTCGGTACATTCGAAGTAAGAAAACGCGCTAAGAAGCAGGGCCACAACCCGAAGACAGGTCTCCCGATGACAATTCCCGCTTCCAAGCTTCCCGCTTTCAAGGCAGGCAAGGGTCTCAAGGACGCCGTAAGATAAATAGTTTTATCGCAAGGGAGAGGCGCAATGCCTCTCCCGGTTTTTATGAGGTGTTTTATGCGACTTGACAAGTATCTCAAAGTCTCAAGAATAATTAAGCGCAGAACCGTTGCCAATGATCTCTGCGATGCAGGTCATGTCAGTGTCAACGGCAAGGTCGCCCGCGCTTCATATGATGTCAAGGAAAACGATGTCATAGAGATTAAAATGGGCGAGAAGACAATAAAGGTTCAGGTGGTTGACGTCAAAGAACATGCCACCAAGGAGAACGCGGGCGAAATGTATCACCCTATGTAATAAAAAACTCTTGTATTCACTCAAATTTTCATTATATAATTACATTGAATAGGGGAAAGAAATCAACGGAGGTGATAACTTGGCTGAGCAGAACACTCAAAAAGGAACCGAAAAGAAAAAGAGGTCTACCAGTTTCTTTCTGACTCTCGCCATTATTGCCGTAATCGGTTATTTCGTTATCTCCCTTGTATCGCTTCAGATGGAGAAGAGCGAAAAGGCACAGCAGGTGGCGCAGGCTCAGCAGGTTCTCGCTGAGAAGCAGGAGAAGAATGATGAACTCCAAAGCGTTCTTTCTGACGGTGACGATTCGGCTTACATAGAGAGAATAGCCCGGGATGTCCTGGGTTATGTTCTTCCGGGAGAGAGGGTCTATTACGACATCTCTTCGGGTAATTGACCTTTGGAGGGTTTTATCACTATATGGCACCGGAAACCGGCATGATTCTTGACGGTAAGGTAACAGGCCTTACCAAATTCGGAGCATTTGTTGATCTCGGCGAGGGAGCAACCGGAATGGTTCATATCTCGGAGGTCGCATCGACCTATGTCAACGATATTGCTGACTACCTTGAGGTGGGTCAGGATATCAGGGTCAAGGTCATCAACATTGATGAAAAAGGAAAAATAGCCCTGTCTATAAAACAGGCGGATGGGGACCCGGAAAAGAAAGAGCGGCCGTCAAGACCGCAGAGACAGTCCGCTCCCAACGTCTGGCAGGGACAGAAACAGAAATATGATCCCGATAACATGAGCTTTGAAGAGATGATGAGCAAGTGGAAGACCTCTTCCGACGAGAAGATGGCTGACCTTAAACGCTCAACCGACACAAAGCACTCGGGTTACGGAAAGCGCAGCGGCGCTCGAAGATAAACAATAATGCAGAGTGACTCGCACACTCTGCATATTTTTTTAAGAGAGATGAGTATGGATATTAAATTTGCCGTCCCATGTCTTATGGGGATTGAGGCGCTGATTGCCGATGAACTTAAAGCTATAGGCGCGGGCGATGTAGTCTGCGAGAATGCCAGGGTGTTCTTCACGGGTGATGAGCACATGCTGGCGCGCGCAAACATCTGCCTGCGGCACGCGGAGCGTATCCAGATTGTCGTCGGCAGTTTTGAAGCGCGCAGTTTCGAAGAGCTCTTTGAAAAGACAAAGGCCCTGCCCTGGGAAGAATGGATTGGCAGGGACGATGAATTCCCGATTAAGGGCGGTTACTCAAGAAACTCTCAGCTATTCTCAATCTCCGACTGCCAGTCGATTATCAAAAAGGCTGTTGTTGAGCGGCTGAAATCAAAGTACGGAATCAGCTGGTTCGAAGAGACCGGCGCGAAGTACGCAATAGAATTCTCGATTATGAAGGACCTCGTGACACTGACGATTGACACGTCGGGCGCCGGTCTTCATAAACGCGGATACAGGCTCGCGGCAAATGACGCGCCAATAAAGGAGACCCTGGCCGCATCACTGTGTACTCTGGCGCGTCTGCGCCCTTATCATACACTCTACGATCCGCTCTGCGGTTCCGGCACTATCGCCATTGAAGGCGCTTTGATGGCCATGGGTATCGCGCCGGGAATCAGGCGGAGTTTCGCGGCTGAGAAATTCGCCAATGTCCCGCCTGAAATATGGGCTGAAGAGCGCACACGCGCTCTGGACCTTATAGACAGGGACAGCGAATTTCGGGCATTCGCCTCCGACATAGACCCCGCCGCAATAGAGACTGCAAAGGAAAATGCGAAAAGAGCCGGTGTTGATAAACACATAACCTTTGAAGTCGCAGATCTTGCCGACTGGGAGAGAAAGACGGAAAAGGGTACCGTAATCTGCAATCCTCCGTACGGCGAAAGGCTCATGAATCCTGCTGAAGTAAACGAGCTCTACAAGCTTATGGGCAGGAAATTCACGAGGGAGAGAGGATGGGCTTATCACATCATCACACCCTGTGAAGACTTTGAAAAATATTTCGGCAAATCAGCCGATAAACGTAGAAAACTCTACAACGGTATGATAAAATGTCAAGTGTATATGTATTTTAAATAATAAGAGAGGAGAATTAATCTATGGCAACTCTTAAACACTATTTTGTGGTCAATCCCACAGCCGGAAAAGGCCTCAAGGGCAACTTTGTCAAGGATACGATAATTCCCGCCTGCGAGAAAAAAGGCGTTGAGTATGAAATCTATTACACAAAGGCACCCGGCGACGGCATCCAGTATGTCAATAAAATCGCCTCTGAGGGCAAGCCTGCGCGTTTTTATGCCTGCGGAGGTGACGGTACCCTCTATGAGGTCGTAAACGGTGCCTACGGTCACAAGAACGCGGAAATTGCCGTAGTTCCTCTCGGCTCCGGTAATGACTGGACCCGTCTTTTCGGTGAACTTGATGTCTTCCTTGATATCGAGGGCCAGATAGACGGCGAGGCAATCCCCATGGACTGCCTCAAGTGCACTGATGACAAGGGGGTTGAGGAGATAGCAATCAACCAGGCTTCTCTCGGTTTTGACGCAGATGCCTGTGCCGTTCAGGGACAGATGAAGAAACTTCCCGGTGTTGCCGGACATCTTTCATACTATCTCGGCGGTCTCTACTGCATGTTCTCCAAGGTATACAACAACTATGACATTACCATAGATGACAACTCTTACAACGGCAAGTATGTCTTTGCCGTTGGCTGCAACTCACGCTGGTACGGTTCAGGCATAAAGGTTGCCCCTTATGCCATGCCCGATGACCACATCATGGACTGTGTTCTCATGGAAAAGAAAATGCCCTGGATTATCATGTTCTTCATTATGATGTTTGACTGGCAGAACAATGAGGACACACATACTCACTGCAAGTACTGCAAGTACATACGCGGTAAGAAGATTGTCATTCACGACAACAAGATGAAGAACAATCACACCAACATAGACGGCGAATGCCACAGAACCAATGACCTTACAATCGAGCTTATTGAGGACGGTCTCACCTTTGTCGTACCCGCGAAGTCGTCTTACTTTGCCGACAAGGAGAGCGGAGTTCTTTCAAATGAGATAAAGATCAAGGACAAGAAGTACGCATTCCGTCCGAATCTCTTCTGATTAAAAGGCAGCAGTCAACTGCTGCCTTAACTTTAAGGAACGAAAACGATGGCGAACAAATCAAAAACGCTTTTTGTATGCAATTCATGCGGATATGAAAACCCCAAGTGGTACGGCCGCTGCCCGCAGTGCGGGGAGTGGGACACGTTTGAAGAACGTGTCATAGCAGACGAACCCGCATCCGTCGCGAAGCTTCGCTCAAACTCGGGCAGGCGCGGTCTCGCTCAGCAGATTTCGGATATCAAGGCTGACGGTGAGCACCGCTACAAGACAGGTATTTCCGAGTTTGACAGAGTCCTGGGCGGCGGCATAGTAAAGGGCTCGCTCGTGCTGCTTTCGGGTGATCCGGGAATAGGCAAGAGTACAATACTTCTTCAGGTATGTCAGCATCTCGGTGAGACGCTGAAGATTCTCTATGTCTCCGGTGAGGAATCGGCTCACCAGATAAAACTCCGCGCCGACAGGCTCGGAGTCACTTCGCCGAACCTTTTTGTCATGGCTGAAACAGATGTGGAGATTATCTGTGAACATATAAAGACTGACAAGCCCGATCTTGTCATAATTGACTCAATTCAGACAGTCATGCTTCCCGAGCTCTCATCTTCAAGCGGAAGCGCGACACAGGTCCGTGAGTCAACAAACTTTATCATGCGTACCGCCAAGGACTTTGATATACCCGTCATCGTGGTCGGTCATGTAAACAAGGATGGCAATATTGCCGGTCCCAAGGTGCTTGAGCATATCGTTGACGCAGTCCTCTATATTGAAGGCGAGAGAAACTTCTCATACAGGATTCTCAGGGCCGTCAAGAACCGTTTCGGCTCCACAAATGAGATAGGTGTCTTTGAGATGCTCGACAACGGCCTCAGACAGGTTGAGAACCCGAGCATGATGATGCTCGAGGGAAGGCCGAAAAACTCGTCGGGAAGCTGCGTAGCCTGCGCTATGGAGGGCTCAAGGCCTATTCTTGCCGAAGTACAGGGACTTGTCACTCCCACAAGCTTCGGACAGCCCAGAAGAATGTCCAACGGTTTCGATTTCAACCGTATCAATATGATCCTCGCTGTTCTCGAAAAGCGGGGCGGCTACTATTTCGCCAATATGGATGTCTACCTGAATGTCGTAGGCGGCCTGAAACTCTTTGAGCCCGCTGCCGACCTCTCGGTGGCTCTGGCCCTTGTTTCAAGCCTCAAAGATACCGTCGTGCGTGAGGATGTCCTCGCATTCGGCGAAATAGGACTCGCAGGGGAGATACGCAGTGTCAGCCACTGCGAGCAGCGCATACGCGAAGCCGCCCGCCTCGGATTCACACGCGTTGTAATCCCGAAGGACAATTTAAAGAGTGTATCCGCCGAACTCCAAAAGGAGATAGAGGTGGTAGGAGTAAAATACATCAGCCAGGCTTTTGAAGCCATTATCTGAAGACGATGAAAGAGATCAGGGAAAAGAAACTCGCATATACGGAATATGCCTACTTTTTCGGCATATTCTTTCTGAGCCTGTCTTCTGCGCTTCTCGCGAAGTCGGGTATGGGTGTTTCTTTGGCAAGTGCACCTGCTTATGTCCTCTGGGTGAAGGCATCCCTGACGCAGAACGTCTCGTTCGGTACTGCTGAATATACATTTCAGGCCTTCGTACTTATAACGCTTTTCGCCATAAGGGGCCGCCCGAAAAAGGCTTATCTGTTCTCTTTCGCAAGCACACTCATCTACGCTTTCACGCTTGATGCGATGATGACTCTGCTGGGCTTCATACCTCTTAATATGTATGTCCGCATTGTTTATGTAATAATCGCATCGGTTATCGGACCGCTCTCGATTGCCCTTATGTCGCATACGTATATCACACCTTATTCCTACACGTTTTTCATAGATGAGGTCAACGACAAGTTCAATGTCGACAGCAAGGCCATTTTCTGGGCCCTCTACTCGCTGTCCGGCCTTATTGGTGTGGGCTTGTCGTTCTATTTCTTCGGCCCCGGCCGTTTCATAGGGGCGAGTGTCGGTTCCCTAGTCTACACTCTGGCATCCATTTTCCTGCTTCGTCCCTGGGAAAAATTCATAGAAAAGCGATTCAAATTCCGCGATAAATACAAGCAGCTTAAAAGGCATTTTAAATAACAAAAATCGGACAATTTTGTGCAAAGTGTCTCATTTACTTTTTAATAATATATATTATAATATATAAACACACTCATAACAGAAACTATTCCGATCATAGAAGGAGGAAGAAAAATGCCGGATATCAAGTATGAACTTCTTGAAGAGTATGGTGTTTTCTCAGAGAACAACAAGGGTTGGACAAGAGAAGTTAATCTCATGTCATGGAATAACGGTACTCCCAAGTACGATATTCGTGACTGGGCTCCCGACCATGACAAAATGGGCAAGGGTATAACTCTTACCAAGGAAGAGCTTACAGAGCTCAAAAAGGTTCTCGACAAGATTGCCGACTGATTTAAGAATATTAAAAGCCGTCTTTTGTAAGGCGGCTTTTTTATGTTATAATTTATGTATTAAATAAAAGGGGGAAGCGTTATGGAAAAGAAAAGGCCTAAGGCTCTGCTCTGGTTCCTTGTTCTCGGACTCGGTCTCGTAGGCCAGATATGCTGGAATATGGAGAACCAGTGGTTCAACACTTTCGTCTATGCCAAAATTGCAAAGGATCCCTCAATCATCACGGGAATGCTGAGTTTCAGCGCACTTGCGACTACATTCTCAACATTCTTCTTCGGAACCCTGAGTGACCGCCTCGGAAAACGCAGGCTGTTCATCTCACTCGGATATGTCCTCTGGGGTATATTTACAATCGTATTCGGCCTGACGCAGTATATCTCCAAAGAGGCATATGTCTTCCTCGGAGTTATGGTAGTGCTCGCTGATACCGTCATGAGCTTCTTCGGCTCCATGGGTAACGATTCAGGCTTCTCAACCTGGTGCAACGATATCATGACAAAGGAGAACAGGGGAGGACTCGGAGCCGCACTTGCAATTCTGCCTATTGTCGGCACTGTTGTGGGCACCGTAGTCGGTGGCTTCCTCGTCGGAGAGAACGACAACTACATGCGTCTCTTCGTTGCCATAGGCTCGTTCGTCATATTCTTCGGTCTGCTCTCCATGGTCATGCTGAATAAGGGTGACGATGTCACACCGAATAAGGACGGCACGTTCTGGCATCAGTTCTTCTCGGTATTCAATTTCAAAGAATTTTTCAGATACCGCGAACTCGTACTTGTGCATTGCGGTCTGTCGCTGTTCTTCATAGGCTTCAATGTATATTCTGCCTATCTCGGCAACTACCTCATCTACTATCTCGGTTATACACCCGATATGATGGGCATAATTGAGGCGGTACCGCTTCTTCTCTCGGCACTCATAACCATACCGGTAGGAATGCTTATCAAAAAGGAAAAGCATCCGTACATAACCATATGCGCGGTCCTGGTAAATGCGATAGGCTGTATCCTCATACACTTTGTCGATGTGTCATCCATCGATTCAACTAAAATCTTCAACCCCCATGTCTGGGCGGGTGTATTCGTAGTCGGAATGGGCTATATCGCACTGCTTCAGACTCTCCGTGTCTGGACCTTCCAGCTTTATCCGGAGGACAGGAGGGGACAGTTCGAAGGCATATGGATTGTCTTCTTTGTACTTATTCCGATGATAGGCGGCTCAATCATAGGTGAGAGAGTCGTAAAGAGCTCGGGCGAGCAGTTCCTTGACGCCGCGAGCGGACAGATGCAGTACATTCCCAACGGAAACATATTCCTTGTCGGAGGAATCATCTGCCTGCTCTCAATAATACCGTTTGCGCTTACAATAAAGCACAGAAAAGGAGCACATAATGAAAAGTAAGGTTTATTTTACAAGAGAAACCGACAGCGCAGCCACAATAAAACTCTATGACGCTGTCGGACTTAAACTCACCGGCAATATCGCATTCAAGATCCATTCCGGCGAAGACGGAAATCAGAATTTCCTTCGCCCGACATTCTGGAAACCGCTTGCCGACTATGTCGGTACGGATACCGTGGTTGAGTGCAACACTGCTTATCCGGGTGAGAGAAACTCAACCGAAAAGCATCTGAAACTCATTGAAAAACATGAGTGGACCAAGTATTTCAAAGTCGACATAATGGATGCAGAGGGCCCGGACATGGTGCTTCCGGTTGAGCCCGGAAATATCCTGGAAAAGAACTATGTCGGCAAGAACCTCAAGAACTACGATGCATGCCTTATCGCCGGCCATTTCAAGGGCCATCCGGCGGGAGGCTACGGCGGAGCGCTTAAACAGCTCTCCATAGGTTTCGCCTCGACCGTCGGCAAGAGCCTCATCCATTCGGCCGGCGAATATGACGATCAGAATGTCGTATGGGACCATATGGCTTCAAACGAGGATTTCACGGAGTGTATGGCCGATGCCGCCAAGTCAGTTGTTGACTATTTCGGAGGAAATGCGGTATACATCTTCGCCATGAAGAATCTCTCGGTTGACTGCGACTGCTGTAACATCGCTGAGGACCCCTGTATGAAGGATATCGGCATACTGGCATCAACAGACCCCGTTGCGCTTGACAAGGCCTGTCTGGACCTCATATGGTCATCTGACGACCCCGGACGTGACCACCTTATTGAACGTATAGAATCAAGAGAGGGACGCCATATTATCGAAGCTGCGGAACGCATAGGTGTCGGCAGCAGCGAATATGAACTCATTGAAATCTGATGAAAAAACTGTTCCGAAAAAGAAATCTGCTCAGGCTTCTGGAATACTCGATGATAACTGCCGGCGCGATAATCGCCGCTTTTGCCATCGAGGAATTCCTCGTGCCCAACACCATTCTTGACGGCGGTATCGTCGGTATAAGCATAATCATAAACAACCTCACAAAAATCAAACTCGGTCTTTTGACCTTTGTGCTCAATCTGCCGTTTTTGCTTATCGGCATGAAGAAGATGGGCAGGGGATTCATTTTGCGCTCGGCATATGCTATGGTTGTTTTCTCGGTCTTCCTGGAAGTCTTTGCCGATTTGAAACAGGTGACTGAGGAGACGCTTTTAGCGGTCTGTTTCGGCGGTCTGATCCTGGGCATAGGCGTCGGACTCGTCATCAAGTTCGGTGGCTGTCTGGACGGTACTGAGACCGTGGCAATACTTCTCAACAGGCGGTTTGATTTTCCGGTTGGACAGATCATCCTGATATTCAATGTAATAATCTACGGTGTTGCGGGAATACTCTTCGGCCTGGACCGCGCAATGTACAGCCTTCTTACCTATTTCATAACATCCAAGATTCTCGACATAATTGAAGGCGGAATAATCCAGACGAAGGCCGCTATGATTATCACTGACTGCGAGGCTGAAATCTCCGAGAAAATATACACTGAGCTCGGTCGTACCGTAACCATTATCGAAGGTGCAGGACTCATGTCCGGCAGGAAGACAATCCTTTACTGCGTGCTTACGCAGTTTGAGATAATGGAACTCAAGCGGATTGTCCATTCGGTTGACGGTTCCGCATTTGTAACCATAAGCGATGTATCCGAGATAATCGGAAAACATATAAAGAAGAAAGAGACTGACCAATGAAGACTGTTATTAAAAGGCTCCTGCCGCTGTTGCTCGCGGTCCTGACCGCGGTTTCGCTTACGGGCTGTAAATTCAATATTGACTACAATATTGAGGTCTCCACTGAGAAAAATGAGAAGACCGAAGAAAGCCTGAACCTTAACGGACCGTACGATGTAATCCGCGTAGTTGACGGAGACACAATTATCATTGATTTAAACGGGGAGAAGACCAAGGTCCGCTTGTCCAACGTTGACACGCCTGAGAGTGTGGCAGGCGAGGAGAGCGGCAAGGAAAACACCCCCGAGGGAATTGTCGCCTCCGACTATATCAAGAAACTGCTTCCCGACGGATCAAAAGTCTATCTTGAATATGACAACAAGATAAAGGATAAATACGACAGAGTCCTTGCATATGTCTATCTTGAAGACGGTGAGACCATGATTCAGCGTCTGCTTCTCAAAGACGGTATGGCAAAGGTCTTCAACGATAAGCAGAATAAGCGCTATACCGAT
>JAFSPP010000050.1 GCA_017451425.1 Clostridia bacterium
TCGTCAATGAAGGGTTTTATGACCTTTTCATCGAATTCGGACAGACAGTTGAAGACGTGGTAGGGAATCCCTATCACGTCTGCTGTTGCTCTCGCGTCGTCGATTTCGCAGCAGCGGCTTTCGCTGCCGTCGTCGCTCTGCCAGGTGCGCAGTGTCACGCCTATGACGTCATAACCCTGCTCCTTGAGAAGCAGGGCGGCGACAGCGGAATCGACTCCGCCTGACATTCCGATAATTACTCTGGCCATAAAATCTCCTGTTGGTTGAAATAGTGTGTCAAAGGACTTCTTCCAGGGCTCTGACAAGTTCCGACAGGCCCGTCGCGTCCTCCTCTGTGAAGCGGCCCGGTACGGGGCTGTCGATATCGAGCACCGCGCAGACCTTGCTGTCGTGATGAATGGGCACGACAATCTCGGAATTTGAATCACAGTCACAGGCTATGTGTCCCGGGAATGCGTGCACGTCCGGAACAAGCTGCAGCTCGTCCTTTTCCCAGGCCGTTCCGCATACGCCTCTGCCTTTCTTGATAACGGCACAGGCGACCTTGCCCTGGAACGGTCCGACGAGCAGCTCGTCACCGCGCACGACATAGAAGCCGGCCCAGTTTAAATCGCTCATGGAATAGAATATCAGCGCTGAGGTGTTGGCCATAATCGATACCGGATCAGAGGTGTCTTTTGCCAGCTCCCGAAACTGTCTGATCATCAGGTTGTAATCTGTCATATCTTCACCTTAAGAGTGTAAAACAGCGCCGAAAAAGGTCATTGTGCCTGCTCCGTTGTTGTACAGCAGGCCAGCCTGTTTCGCGAGTTCGTTGATGTTGAATCCGTAGCCCTCAATTGAGTGCTGGAGCTCGTCCGGGAAACGGCACGGCTCGCTCGGATAGGTGCATTTTTTGCAGCGGTTGCAGGACTCGTTTGAGAGCACTCTTACCGGTGAAACTTCACCTTTGAGTAATCTGCCGAGTTCCCATGTGGAGTCCTTGAAGTCCTTCATGCCTTCCGCCATTCCGCGGAAATCGAGGGAGCTTTCCAGGGTGTAAATCTTGGAGAACAGATGCATATAGCTAAAGTCCAGGACCCTCTCCCTGCACTCTTCCAGAGTGCCCACCGCGGGCGGACAGGCCCAGGTCGTACCGTACTTCCTGCACCTGTTCTGCTCACAAAGCTTTCTGACATCCTCGCTGAAAACCAGGTCCTCGGTCGGGATGATACCTTCGGCCGAAAAACCCGCGTCAAGGATTATCCTGCGGATTTTTTCTGTGTTATCCATATCGTCTCACTTAAGAATTGAGTTTGTAGCCTGTGCCGGAGAATATGGCTGTCTCCTTGCCGGACTCATCCGTGACCAGGACACTGACAATGATTGTCGTGCTGCCGTTTTTGATGAGTTTTGCCCTCGCCGTAAGCTGCTTTCCCTTTGGTGCGCTGAGGAACTTGATGTCGGAATCAAGGGCTACAGTGGGTTTGTGAAGATTGTTCACCAGGGCGGCAAAAGCGAGGTCGCACAGGGTGAAGATTACTCCGCCCATGACTCCGCCCATGGCATTCTGATGGTTTTCGGTTATGGTGAGGGTTGCGGCGCTCTCCGTCTCGGACAGCTCCGTAAGTTCCATACCGTTAAGTGTGGCGAAGCGGTCTTTTTTAAAGTACTCCTTCGCCTCTTCCAATGTGCTGAATGTGCTCATATGAAATTCCTTTGTGTTTATTAAAAGCCGAGGCTGTCATTTACGAGAATGACGTTGATACGGCCTGCGTGCCTTGAGTATCTGGTGATGAGGAACTGGCAGCAGATGGTATCGGGTGACTTGCAGTTTGCGCAGGTGCCGGTTTTTGAGCAGGGCGTTTCGAGGCCGAAACGCTGTGCGTTTGTGGGAGCGGCAACGGCTCTGGCTCTCTTCATCGCGCCGTCAATGTCGTCGCAGACCTTGTTCATGCCTACAATGACAATGACCTTCTTAGGTCCGTTGGCGATGTAGGAGACGCGGTTGGCGTTGCCGTCAATGTTGACCATTATGCCGTCTTCCGTCATGGCGTTTGCACTTGTGAGGAAGATGTCTGCATCGTAACCGGCAAGCAGGGCCTCGCGGGGGGCCATTGCTGCGCGGTCGATGAAGGTGTACTTGTCAGATGAGTTAATGGCGTCAACGAGGCCTATTTCTACGGCACTCATACATCCGCCCATCGTGACAGAGCTTCCTTCGGGAATGAGGTCGAGGGCAATCTTCAATGCCTCTTCCTTGTTTGCGGCATAGCAGCCTTTCATATTTCTGCTCTCAAGGCCCTTTATGACCTTCTGAGCCAGAAGTTCGTTTCTTTTGATTACGTTGGGATTCATAACATACCTCCGTGGCAGGGAAATTGCGTTCGATTAAGTATAACCTATATATTTTGTATTTACAATTAAAAAGGCATATAATAGGGGTATGAAGCGAAAGGAAATGCCTATGACACTGTTTATCAACGCCTGCGTAAGGAAGGACTCGAGAACAAGGAGACTTGCGGACAGCGTGCTTTCAAAGCTTGACGGTTCGGTCACCGAACTGCATCTTGAAGACGTTGAATTCGAGCCCACTACAGAGGAATATCTTGCACGCCGCGACAGACTGATTGCCGATGGAAACTTCGGCGATCCGATGTTTGATCTCGCAAGACAGTTTGCGGAGGCGGACAGGATTGTCATTGCTGCCCCTTACTGGGACCTCTCTTTTCCGGCGATTCTGAAAGAGTATTTCGAGAAGATAAATGTCGTAGGCATAACATTTGTCTATACTCCTGAAGGCATACCTTCAGGTCTTTGCAGGGCAAAGGAACTTGTTTACGTGGCCACTGCCGGCGGAGACTATGTCCCCGAGGAGTTCGGCTTCGGCTATGTCAGAGCCCTTGCACAGGCCTTCTACGGCATACCGGAGGTCCGCCTGGTGCAGGCCAAAGGGCTTGACATCTACGGCGCCGACCCGGAAATGATCCTCCGGGAGGCTGCAGGGATGCCTCCTGCTACGAATGACTGAAGACGAGCAATTTTTTACATTTTCCTGCCCTTTATGTGTCACAAAAAATCAACTTCTTACAGCTTGTAAGAAGTTGATTTTTGTTTTTTTAAGCGATTTTCAGTCAGCGTGTCAAACAACGTACCTGCGCTGATTCACAAGTTGTGCCAAAAATCCGTTTCGTCAAAGCTTACAAAAAAACAGGGCTGGTTTTTAACTTCTTACAGCCTGTAAGAAGTTTAATAAATGGCGGGGGCTGACTTTCGCGACAATTTTTGCGAAAACTGACAGGTCAGCTCTTTTGATAACTCAGCTTAAGGCGGAGTCGAGATACTGAAGGTCGGAGTCGGTGGTGGACCAGCTTGTGGCGAAGCGGACAACCGTGTGGGTGTCATCGTACTTCTCCCAGAAGGAGAAGGCGACTTTTTCTTTCAGGGCCTTAAGCTGTCCGTTCTCCAGGACGACAAACTGCTGGTTTGTGTAGGAGTCGATGAAGAAGTCTATGTCGTGTGCCATGAAGATCTCCTTGAGTTTTTCGGCCATGTCTATGGCGTGCCTGCTTATGTCGAAGTAGAGGCCGTCGGTGAAGAGAGTGTCAAACTGGACACCGAGAAGACGGCCTTTGGCGATTAAGGCGCCGCGGCGTTTGATTGAGGTGAGGAAGTGCGGCGGCTTGTTGTCTTTGGTAAAGACGACCGCCTCGCCGCACAGGGCTCCGACCTTTGTGCCGCCAATGTAGAAGACGTCGCACAGCCGTGCGATGTCGGTGAGCGTAAGGTCGGTGTTGCGGCTTGCAAGAGCATAGCCGAGGCGCGCCCCGTCCATGAAGAGGGGCATATTGTATCTGTGGCAGATCTCTGAAAGCTGTTCAAGTTCAGCCTTTGTGTAGAGGGTGCCGTACTCAGTCGGATGAGATATATAGAGCATTCCCGGAGCGGGCATGTGCTCGTGGTTCTCATCGGCATAGTATGTCTCAAGATAGTCCTCAAGGACCGTAGGCATTACCTTGCCGTTTTCCTGCGGAAGTTCGAGCACCTTGTGGCCGGTATACTCAATTGCTCCGCCCTCATGCGCGCTTAT
This sequence comes from Clostridia bacterium, assembly GCA_017451425.1. Taxonomy (GTDB): domain Bacteria; phylum Bacillota; class Clostridia; order Oscillospirales; family Acutalibacteraceae; genus UBA1227. The sequence continues at coordinate 4,070 of JAFSPP010000050.1, forward strand.
GTGTCCTGTCTTCGCCGCGACAACTGCCTCGTGGTCGCGGAGCATGGTGGAGATGACAACTGCGTTTGTCTGTGTGCCGCCTGTCAGGAATTCCACATCGACATCAAGGCCGATTGCGGCCCTGATTTTTTCTTTCGCGCTCTCGCAATACCTGTCCGTGCCGTAGCCGGTCAGGGCCTCGCCGTTGGTCTCGGCAAGGCGCCTCAGTATTTCGGGATGAGCGCCGTTAATGTAATCACTTTCAAAAGAAACCATTTTTCTCACCCTTTCGGTTATGCTGTTATTATAAGCCATTTTATTTGTAAATACAAAACTTATGCGGTATACTTTACACAATGAAACATGAAAGCGGAGTACAGAGGCTATCACGGAGTTGAACTTGTTTTCTTCGAGAAGGCAGCTTAAGACCTTTATGCGTAACTACAGACTAAATCACATACTCTATACGATAATTCAGTTCACCTGGGGCCTGCCGCAGAACCTGGCCGGCCTTCTGGTGTTCCTTGTCTGTTTCCTCATAAATCCGAAGCGGAAGATTGAGTACTTCCACGGTGCGGTTGTCTCGTACTGGAAATTCGGTTCGTCAATGACGCTCGGCATGTTCATCTTCTTCGGCCACTGGGTGCACGAGGAGAGATATGCGCAGAGTATTCTGGTACACGAATACGGCCATACCATCCAGTCGCTGATTTTGGGACCGCTCTTCTCTCCTGTTGTCGGTTTCCCGAGCAGCATGTGGGCACATATCCCGATTTTTGAAAAATGGAGAGGTCAGGGCAGGTACAGCTACTTTGACCTCTATTGCGAAAAGTGGGCGAACTACGAGGGAACCCGTGTCACGGGCATTCCGACCTTTCTGAAATAAAAAAAGAACCCCGCAGGGCGTACCTGCGGGGTTTTCCTTATCAGTCTTCGGGTGACCAGGACTCCTGCACCTCATCTATCTGGATGAAGCCGGGTGTCTTGGCGACAACCTGGTAGTGATCCTCGTAGATAATCTCACCGGGGGTGTTGGTGTAGACGAGGAAGCAGGGGTGATTGTATCGCTCAAGAAGCCACATTGCGGGGCGGATCATCTTGAGCATCTCATCGGCATTTTCTGTCTTGAACCAGCATACGACCGGCTCCTGATTCTTGCAGGCCTCCGGCCAGGGAAGGGTCTCCGCAAACCATGAGTCTATCTCTTTAAAGAGGTCTACATCCTCCTCATCCATGACATCGTCACGTATAAGCTGCCAGCACATACTGAATATGCCTTTGGCGTACATTGTGTTTTTTGCCACTTCATTGCCCTGGATACGCGCGTATTTAAACTGCATACGAACACCACCTTACTTAATATTGTAAGTAAATGTAGGAATTTGTAAAGGATATAGTGTATAATAAAGGCAACATATTACCGAGGAGGTATTTGTCATGAAGAGATCGGTATTGTGTATTATCCTGGCAATTGTAATGCTCTTTACTCTTGCCGCGTGCAGCGATTTCGGAGGTTCGTCGGGCGGAGGCAACAAGGCACCGTCGAAACAGAACGACATAGACACCGCCACGCTGACAGATAACTGTGAGTCCGTTGTCTTTTACGAGTACGATGCCGTGGACTACGATGGCACTTACTATGACAGATACCAGGACGAGTCAATCTATACGAACACCGATTCGACGCAGATTGAAAAGCTGGCGGAGGCATTCACCTGGCTCAAAGAGGCAAAAGATCAGAATGCCGATGATATCAGGGCAAATCACTTCGGACCGATGTGGTCAGTCCGTTTCGTAAAGAGTGACGGCAGCGAAGTCGTCTTTGAAGAAACAATAAACGGCCCCGACAAGGATAATTTCATCCTCTGCGGCGACACGGTCTATGCGTACAACGATGACTGGGTAAGTGTCAGGAACGATACCTTCTATCCCGTTGAAAAAGAATTCAACTCTGCCGCTGATGAGGTCCTCTTTGACTATACATTCGGCACAGTCTCCTTAAAAGCCGGCCACACAGTAATGACTGACAGCGGCTTCAATGATATTATCGACGCCACAACGGAAGATAATTTTGTCATAAAAACCTGTGTTGCGGCCATAGGACAGCTTGAGCCCCTTCCTGACGCGGGCATAGGCATCCTCGAGCCCAACTTCATCATCATTGAGACGGAGAACCATTCCCCGCTCACCGTAACATTCATATTAGACAATATTCTCATGATAGGCGGCGAGATGTACACAACGACCCGCGATGTAGATGAGATCTACGCCGAGATTCTCGGTTACTTAAGCTGACATTCGGAGGAAGTATGACGTTTGAAGTGACGTATCCCCGGGCCGTTGTTTTCATAACGGTCCTGTGGGTGTTGCTGCGGGCAATAGTATGCGCAAAAGAGAAGAAATTCGATTTAAAGCACGAGTGCAGACTCCTGCTTGTTTATGTGTGCCTTGTGGTCATAACGAGGTTTGTGTATTTCCCGCTTCATCACGTGGACGGTCACATAGGTCTGTTGTACTTTGATTCGGAGCGCATACTTCCCTTCAGGCTGAACTTCAGGGTCTTCTCCGTGCGCGACTATCACTACAGAGGCTGGCTCGGAAATTACATAGGCAATGTGCTGATGTTCGTTCCGGTCGGACTCATCTGGCCATATTGCTTTGAGAAACTGAACCGCTTGTGGAAGGTCTTCCTTGCGGGATTTGCCTTTTCGCTTCTGATTGAGCTCTCACAGCTTCTCTTCTACAACAGAACGACCGATATAGACGACCTCATCCAGAACACTTTCGGCGTCCTCATAGGCGCTGCAATCTACTTCCTCGCAGTGTTCATTCAGAAAAGGAAGAGAGAGCAAAAAGAGGCAGTAGAATAAATAAAAATTAAAACAAAAAACAAAAGCCCCGCAAAAGCGGGGCTTGAATTATTGTCAGGCTTTGATAAATGTCTCAAGCGTCTCAAAAAGGTTTACAGGTTCGACCGGTTTTGAGAGGTGGGCGTTGAGGCCTGCCCGGACGCTCAGCTCGACGTCCTCGTCGAAGGCGTTCGCGGTGAGGGCGATGATGGGGATTGTCTTCGAGTCTATGCGTTCCATCTCGCGGATGGCTTTGGTGGCCTCGAGGCCGTTCATCTCGGGCATGCGCATGTCCATGAGGATCGCGTCGTAGTAGCCGTCGGGTTTTGAGGCAAACATCTCGACGGCGACCTTGCCGTTTTCGGCGCGCTCCGACCTGATGTCACGCATGCTGAGCACCATCTGCAGAATCTCGGCATTTACGTCCATGTCCTCGGCGATGAGGATCATACGGCCCTCGAGTTTCACTTCGCCGGTCTCGGCGGTGCTTATCTCGTCTATCTTTTCGGGTACCTGTTCCTCTTCCGGCAGGCTGTCCTTGTCGGTGTCAGTCAGGGTTACGGTGACAGTGAATGTCGTGCCCTCGCCCTTCTTTGAGGTGACTTCTATTTCACCGTTCATGAGGTCGACAATGTTCTTGGTGATGGGCATTCCGAGACCCGTGCTGCCGTATTTTGAGTTGGCTGAGAAGTCCTCCTGGCTGAAGGCTTCAAAGATTGTCGGCAGGAATTCCTCACTCATGCCTATACCTGTATCCGAGATTGTGAAACGGAAGGTGGAGAGGTCGTCATAGTGGGCAATGCGCTCTGTCGTGAGAGATACGGTGCCGCCCTCGGGAGTGAATTTTACCGCGTTCCCGAGGATGTTTATGAGTACCTGGCGAAGCTTCATGTCGTCGCCGATGTAGTATTCGTCGCACTCGCCTTTGAGTTCGTTCTTCCAGGTGAGATTGCTGTCTTTGCACTGGCTGCTTATTATTGCGTCAGTCTGGGAGAGGAGGGTCTTTAAGGAGAAGACTTCTTTTCTGATGGCCATGCGGCCCGCCTCAATACGTGACATGTCGAGTATGTCGTTGATTATGCTTAAGAGGTGGTCGGCCGAGGCGCCTATCTTTTCAAGGTGTTCGCGCGTTGAGTCTGAGATGGTCTTGTCGTTTAAGGCAATCTTGTCGAGGCCGATGATGGCGTTCATCGGTGTCCTTATCTCGTGGCTCATGCTTGAGAGGAAGACGGTCTTCGCCTTGTTTGCCGCCTCGGCGGCGGTCAGGGCGTCGGTCAGGGCTCTGCTCTGCGCGAGCGTCCGCTTGGTTTCCTCGTCGACGTCGGTAAAGCCCAGGCCTATGGCATGGACAATATGGTCATCGCGGTCCTCGGGATGGCGGACGCCGGCTATGCGGAGCATCTCGTACGACTCGACGCCGTCCATTTTAATCATGTATCTGTAGGTGATGATACGGTCATTTGCAAGGTTTTTCCTGACCGTGTCGGGATCCGTGAACCTTAAAAATTCCTCGCGGTAGTCGTCATCGACATAGGTGTTTGCGTATTCCGTCATAATCTGATGGAAGGGGAAGTGGTCGCCCTCGTGCAGACCGCGGACAATATGGGTGTGCTCCTGGTAGCAGACGCCCTCGTCCGTGTCGAGATTTATGTAGTATACGCCGCGGTAGTCGGACGACAGCGCGGTTATCATGCTGTTGGCCTGTGAATGAATATTGTCCCTGTAGCGGCTTATACTGTCGCGGACATCGTGGACCTTGCGTCCTATGGACTGCACGCTGTCCGCGGACTCGTTCTTTACCTCTTCAGGTGTGTAATCCGGGTTGACTTCAAGGTTTAATGTGTCAATATCCTTTGAGAGCACCGTGAGGTCGTCCGTAATGGAATGAAGGGCTTTTCTGAGCCTGCTTGTTCCTATGAACACCATGACGGCTCCGAGCATGACGGAGAGGATGATGGCGATAACAACGGCTCTTGTCTGTTTGGAGATCTGGGCCTCGTACCAGTCGGCATCGAAGTCGACGGCGACTATGCCGGCAACTTTTCCGTCGGAGGCGAACACGGGGCTGTAGGCACTGTAGAAATGGCCCCAGGAGTCGGAATAGGGCTCGTTGTCAACGCTCGGGGTGCCCTCGCTCGCTTTCTTTAAGGCATCGGTATAGGCAACGGGTTCACCGAAGACTCCGGGGTCTTCAATTGTGGGGTCTACGGAGAAGGAGAAGGTGCCGTCGCCGTTGTCATTTATACAATAGATGTAACTAAGGTCAATGTTCTCCTGGAAAACCGCCAGTGTGTCATTGACTTTTTTGTATTCCTCCGTGTCCGCGTCCTCTGCCGTAAGGGAGCGCAGGACATCGCCGTCAAGCATGGCGGCGGCCGTGTTGGAAATATCGAGCATGCGGTTTTGTATGAGAGTCTTGATTGCCTTCTTTGAGTTGTTTACGAGCGTAATACCCAGAACAAGGTTTGCTGTGACAAGCAGCAGGGCCATGATTATTGTCAGTGACCAGACCAGTCCGGGTTTTCTGAACTTTCCGAGTGCCATTTAATCTCTCCTGTGAATTGCTTTCGTATCATTAATTATATAAAAAACCGCATCGAAAAAAAAGAGCAATTAAGGTTGTTATTTTTATATATTATATGCTATTATAATAAACCGAAGAATTGTACACAACTTAATTTCAGCACAGAAAGAAGTCAGAAATGATCCAGGTTAAAGGAATAAGCAAGGAGTACAGGACAGGCGAATTCGTGCAGAAGGCGCTTGACGATGTAACTCTCGCGTTTCGTGATAATGAGTTTGTAGCCGTACTGGGACCGAGCGGTTCCGGTAAGACGACGCTTCTAAATGTCATAGGCGGTCTCGACCGCTATGACAGCGGTGACCTCATTATCAACGGCACTTCAACAAAGGAATACAAAGACCGCGACTGGGACGCATACCGTAACCACTCGGTCGGTTTCATCTTTCAGAGCTATAACTTAATCCCGCACCAGACGGTCCTGGCAAATGTCGAACTTGCCCTCACCATTGCCGGTATCTCCAAGGAGGAGCGCACAAAAAGGGCGACGGAGGCCCTCGAGCGGGTCGGTCTCGGCGAACACATAAACAAGAAGCCGAGCCAGCTCTCGGGCGGCCAGATGCAGCGTGTGGCAATTGCCAGAGCGCTGATAAACGAGCCGACCATCCTGCTCGCCGACGAGCCCACGGGCGCTCTCGACAGTGAGACGAGTGTCTCTGTCATGGACCTTTTGAAAGAGGTCGCGAAGGACCGCCTCGTCGTCATGGTAACGCACAACCCGGAGCTTGCCGAGGAATACGCAAACAGGATTGTCGAACTTAAAGACGGACATATTGTAGGCGATACAAACCCCTTCGTTCCGAAGGTCACCGAGCCCACGGACAGCAAGCGCCTCGGCAAGGCCTCAATGTCCTTCATGACGGCCCTGGGACTGAGCTTCAACAACCTGCGCACGAAACTGCGCCGCACCCTGCTCGTCTCATTTGCGGGATCAATAGGCATAATAGGCATAGCCCTTATCCTCTCGCTCTCAAACGGTATGAACCGGTATATGGACAACATTCAGAAGGACACCCTGAGTGAGTACCCGGTCGAACTCTTCAGGAGCAGTTTCGACCTCTCGATAATGGACCCCGACAATCAGTATTTCGAGAATGCGGTCGCGAAAAAGGGCAAGGAGGTCACAGAGAGTCAGACCATGGCATACTGGCTCTCGTCAGTCTCGAAAAATGACCTCAGGTCCTTCAAGAAATATCTCGACAGGAACAAGGGAAAACTCGACAAGTATTCCCAGAACATTGAGTACAAATACGATATAACCCCGATAATCTACCTTCCCGACTCGAGCAAGCCGATGAAGGTAAACCCCAACGAGAGCTTCTCTTCAATAGGTTTCTTCAGCGGAAACTTCATGTCGGGCATGTTTGACACCTTCTCCCAGATGCCCGAAAACAGGAGCTTCTTTGAGAAGCAGTACGATGTCAAGGCCGGCAGATGGCCCCACAAGTACGATGAACTCGTCCTCGTCCTGTCCTCGGAGGGCTGGATTTCCGATATCACCCTCTACTCCATAGGCATGAAGGACAGCAGCAAGCTTGAGGCCATGATGAACGCATATATGACAGGCGGCAAGGTCGAAGTAAGCGACAAGAATGCCACCTTCAGGTATGACGATTTCCTGGGCCTTGAGTTTAAACTCGTCGACTCGTCGAAGTACTATAAATTTGACGAGGAGGTCGGTATCTGGACGGACAAGTCAGGTGATACCGAACTCATAAAGGACCTTATAGACAAGGGCGACACGCTTAAGATAGTGGGCGTCGTCCAGGCGAAGGCCGATTCCTCGGTCGCCGTTTTATCCGACGGCATAAACTACACACCTGAACTCACCAGACACGTCATAGACGCGGCTGATGACAGTGAGATTGTAAAGGCACAGCTTGCAGACCCGAAGACGAATGTCCTCACGGGACAGCCCTTCGGCGACGAGGAGAGCGCGGGCCTTCCCGACCTCCTCTCACTCTTCTCAATAGACGAGTCGGCAATGGCTAATGCCTTCTCGATTGACAGAAACTACAACCTTCCGGAGATGAGCGATGAAGACATCGCAAAGCTTCTTGACGGAATTGAAATAGATGCGTCACCCGAAAAGATGAACGCATTCTTAAATGAGATAGTGTCCTCGTACCTGAAATACGGCGCGAACGACCCGTACACTGACTATGCGAAACTTCCTGACGCGCTTCAGGCCTACATCACCACAACCGAGGCCCGCAAGATAGTTCAGGATGATCTCACGGAGATAATTGACGCGACCGGTGCAGATGTAATAACCACCGACCGCATAAACTCTCTCATCACGCGTGTCACATCCGGCTATGCGCAGTATGCCATAAGCCATCCCGGCACGGATCTTCAGGCATATCTCGACACACCCGAGGCACGCGCGATAATCGAGGAGGAGACAAACGCGCTCCTCGATGAACTCGCGCAGAATATTACCGAGGAGGATACGGAGAAGATAGTCTCCGACCTGCTCGCGGGATATGAAAAATACGCACAGGCGAACAAGAAGCCCAGGCCCTCACTCTTCTCAGACTCGTTTGCGAATTATCTTGAGACGGAGGCCGCAAGGGCGATAATAAGCAACGCCGTCGCGAGCATGGTTGACACGTCAGACGTAGACGCGACGGACGCCATGAGCGAGGCCCTTCCGGCCATACTTCAGGACTTCATGACAAACGCCGTCTCATTCAACGAGGAGGCCTTCGCAAACGCCTTTTCCATGAATATGGGTGAGGGCGACATGCGCGACATGATCTCCTCATTCCTGCAGGGCGGTTCCGCCACATATGACGACAACCTCGCGCTCTTCGGCTATGCGGACCTCGAAGACCCCTATGAGATAGTCATATATCCCAAGAACTTCGAGAGCAAGGCGGGCGTTGTCAGTTTCATAGACGACTACAACGCCAAGGTCTTAAAGGCCGGCGACGAGAGTAAGGTAATCCGGCACTCCGACATGGTCGGAACAATAATGAGCTCGGTCACGAAGATAATCAATGCCATAAGCTATGTTTTAGTCGCCTTCGTCGCCGTCTCACTTCTTGTCTCATCGATAATGATAGGTGTCATCACCTACATCTCCGTACTTGAGCGTAACAAGGAGATAGGTATACTCCGAGCCATAGGCGCCTCAAAGCGCAACATCTCGTCCGTCTTCAACGCCGAGACCTTTATAATAGGCGCTCTTTCGGGCATAATCGGAATTGTTCTGAGCGAGCTTGCACTGATTCCCATCAACTACCTCATCCATCAGCTTTCGAATCAGCCTGACCTCTCAGCCTACCTGCCCGTACTCACCGCAGGAGGACTCGTAATCCTGAGTATAATTCTCACTCTGATAGGCGGTCTCATCCCTTCGAGAAGTGCCGCCAAGAGCGACCCTGTTGCGGCATTGAGAACTGAGTAAGTTTTTGGTATAATTAAAATACAGACAAAAGAACAGGAAATAACAGACAAACAGACAAAAACAGAAAACAAAAAATTAAAACTAAAATCAGTGGAGGCACAGCAATGAAAAAGTTCATAGCAGCAATAATCTGTCTCGCATTAGTATTCAGTTTCGCAGCCTGCAGCGCAGACAAAGGAAACACAAACGACAACACGGTTGCAGATGTAATGTCACTCACCTCAATCAGTGATATCGTAAAACTCGCTGCTGACTCAAGCTCATCCGGCTGGGATGACAACAAGTATATCTATGCTTTCACCATCGGTGAAAAGTCATACAGAGTCGTAGCTGAAATCAATGCCGATATCGGTTCGAAGATAGGCGAACTTGATTTCATGGACGAGCAGTACAAAGAAAAACTCGCTGACATCCTCAAGGATGCCAAGCTCGTTGAAATCAAGGACCTCTCCGACGGTATGATGCCTCAGGCTGACCTTGATAAGTTCGTCGGCAAGACCGGCAAGGACCTCATCGAGGCCGGTTTCGAGAGCGGCAGCAGCTACTTTATCAACGAGGATCAGATAGAGATCAGACTCGCCAACGGCTTCTATGAGTACACCGTACAGTTTACAGGTAATGTAACCACAGAGGCCCTCGATGAGGACTTCAACGCGGCCATTGCCGACCTCACGGTAAAATCAATAACCTACAGCAACATCTCAGACAAAGTGACTGACTTAGACTGAAACAGACTAAAATAAAAATTCGCATATAAATCGGGAGAAAAGAATGGAAAGTATTCTTAAAATGGGCGTGTTCCGGGACAAGGTTCTCGTGGTTGAGGATGAGTTCATCAACCGTGAGATTCTCGGACACATACTTGAAGGATCATACGATGTAACACTCGCGGAAAACGGCCGCGAAGCAATTGAAATCGTTGCAAAGAGCAAGGTTCCTTTTTCGCTCATACTGCTCGACCTCCTCATGCCGGATATGGACGGCTTTAAGTTCCTTGAGGAGACAAAAGACGACGAAAAAATCAGGAATATCCCCATAATCGTCATGACTTCCGATGAGTCGGCCGAGGTCGACTGCATCAGGCACGGCGCTGTCGACTTCATCACAAAGCCGTATATGCCCGAAGTCATTCTCGCACGCTGCGAGCGTATCATCGAACTTTACAAGAACAAGAGCATCATCCGTTCCGCAGAGAAGGATGAACTCACCGGTCTCTACTCAAAGGACTTCTTCTTTGAGTATATCCGTCAGATAGAGTCCCATGAGGAACAGAAACCGATGGACGCTGTTGTCGTCAACATCGAGCATTTCCATATGATAAACGAAATGTACGGCCGTGACGTAGGCGACGAGATCCTGAAACTTGTCGGAACAAAGCTTCCCGATGCCTTCATCACGAGTGTCACCAAGGAAGATGTGACATACTGTCCTGTGGTTTTAGGCTGTCGTCCCGACTCCGACGTCTTCTATCTCTACTCCGAACACAACGGGGAATATGGCGAACTCTTCGGGGAACTCCAGGAGGAGATAGTCAGGCTCGCTCCCGTGCCTCACGTCCGTCTCCGCGTCGGCATCTACCACAATGTTGACAAGAGCGAGAGCGTCGAGAGCCGTTTCGACCACGCGAAGCTCGCCTGTGACAAAATCCGTGACGACTTCACAAAGCAGATTGAAATATACAGCAAGGAGCAGAACGAGTCCGACCTGTATCACGAGCGCCTCATAAACGACATGGAAGAGGCAATCGAGAACAAGGACTTCGTAGTCTACTTCCAGCCCAAATACAACATTCAGAAGGGGGACAAGCCCGTCCTCTCGAGCGCAGAGGCCCTCATCCGCTGGAACCACAGGGAACTCGGCATGATAAGCCCGGGCGACTTTATCCCGCTCTTCGAAAGCAACGGCCTTGTCCAGAAACTCGACTACTATGTCTGGTGCGGAGCGGCCGAAGCCATAAAACTCTGGCGTGACAAATACGGCGTCACCGTCCCTGTTTCCGTAAACGTTTCGCGTGTCGATGTATACGACCCCGAACTCGAGAACAAACTCCTTGACATCCTGAACAGAAACGGTCTCACACCTGCGGATATGATGCTTGAGATAACCGAATCCGCCTACTCAGACGACTCAACAGGCCTCGCCGAAACGGTCAGAAGACTTCAGAGCAAAGGTTTCAAAATCGAGATGGACGACTTCGGTTCCGGCTACTCAGCCCTCAACACAATAACGACCCTTCCCTTTGACATCCTCAAGATGGACATGAAGTTTGTCCGCAACATGAACAAGGACGAAAAGAGCCTGAAACTCGTCGAACTCGTAATGGAAATCGCCCGTTTCATGAACGTCCCCGTAGTCGCAGAAGGTGTTGAAGACGAAGACCAGCTCAACAAACTCAAAGACATGGGCTGTGAAGTCATCCAGGGCTTCTACTTCTCCCGCCCCGTCCCTGAAGCAGACTTCCGCGCCTTCATCGAGAAGGAAATAAGCTAAAAAAGCAAAAAAAGAAAGAACA